>JALWJV010000163.1:0-2890 GCA_026996955.1 Deltaproteobacteria bacterium | reverse complement strand
GTTCCAGGAGATGGCCAGACCATCTCCTGGAACATGCTTCTCAGAAAATTCAGTTCTTTGCAGGCCCGAAGGACTTTTCAAAAAGCTCATTAATGGCAGCCTTGCCCTGATCACTTAGGTGGCGGGTGCCTGTGCCCACAAAACTGGTCTCGGAAATTACAGGATTGTCTTCAACCCACTTGCTCTCTTTCCATGAGAACCACCTGTTCTTATCCTGGTCATAAACACTTATCTTCCTGTTAAAGAGCTTTCCAAGCTCCACTGCCCAACCGGTTCCACCCTTAACGGTGTTATCAGGCTGTATCCAGCCAACGGCAAAGACCTGCTGGCCATTATTGACCATGTGAAAAATTGACTGGATTACCCTGCGAATCTTTTCAGCCTGGGCGTATGTCCTTCCCATGCGCTTGGAGACTATCTCCATGCTTATGTCACCCTGTTTCAGTTCCTCTTCAGTAAGGACCCTGACATCCTTGGAGCGGTCCATCTTGTGGCCCTTGAATGAAAAGTTCACCTCCTGGAGCCCCCATTTTTCAGCACATTTTCCAAACTCTGCCTCTGCGCCCTTAAGGCCCCCACTGTAAAGGGTTATGTTTTTTCTATCTGTCATTAAATATTATCCTCCGATTTATTTTCTTTATTGATATCACCCCTGAGTTCAAGGAGCTTTTTGTATATTGATTCCAAAAAATCCGTTACGGGTCCGTGTTTATTCTCTCCTGACTGGGCGTATGCCCTGGTAATCTCCACTGCCTGACGCAGGCACTCTTCCCTTTCAAAGACTTCAAGTTTCATCGCTCTTTGTCTCCAACCTGTCCAGAAATCCAGGAAGCATATCTCTTAATGTTCTAAGGGCATTGCCCCTGTGACTTATAGCATTCTTCTCATCACGGCTGAGTTGTGCCATGGTCCGGTTAAGTGACGGAACAAAAAAGACCGGATCATAACCAAAGCCCTGATCCCCGGAGGGCTCAAGGGCAATCCTGCCCTCACAGCTCCCCTCAGCGCTTATCCACTCTCCGGAAGGATGATACAATACCATGACACACTTGAAACGTGCAGTACGCTGCTCTTCCGGCACTGCCCGCAGCTCTTCCAGGAGTTTTTCATTATTTTTTTCATCCGTGGCATCCTCCCCGGAATACCTTGCTGAATACACCCCGGGGGCACCGTCAAGTGCATCAACCACCAGGCCGGAATCATCGGCAAGGGCCATAATACCAGTTGCCTCAGCTATTTCACGTGCCTTTTTAAAGGCATTATCCAGAAATGTTTCCCCATCCTCCACGACATCAGGCACATCCGGCACATCAGACACAGAGAGGACCTGGATACCAAAGTCCTGCATAAGTGCCTGCATTTCCCTGATCTTACCCTTGTTGCGCGTGGCAAGTATTATCTTTTTTACACCCGTCACTCTGACACTCCTCTCCTGAAACTTTTAAATACGGCGCAAACTCAAGCCTTACCGAAGCACCGGGACACGCAGACACACAACGCATGCACCGTATGCAGGCAGGTGAATTAATATCATCCGTTCCATCAAAAAATGAAACATCTGTGGGACAGATGGTGTTACATGCCCTGCACTGCAGGCACCTGTTCACCTCAAACTTGAGCTGAAGCCAGCTTACCCTGTTAAAAAGCCCGAATATTGCCCCCAGGGGACAGATAGTCCTGCAAAACGGCCTGGATGCAAGGACACTCCATATCAACAGAAGAACCAGCACAACCAGCTTGTGAACAAAAAGCCAGCCTGCGGCACGCCTTAAACCCTTTTCCATCAACAGCAACGGAATTCCGCCTTCAAGGGTCCCGGCAGGGCAGACAAACTTGCAAAACCACGTCATACCAAAGCCTGCCTGGTCCAGTGCGAAAAGCGGCAGCAGAATCACAAAAACCAACAGGAAAAAATAGGGCATGTACCTGAGCCAACGCCATATCCGGAACTTGGGCCCGGGAAGCTTGAACAGCCAATCCTGGATGAGGCCAAAGGGACACAGCCAGCCGCAGGGCATTCTGCCGATAAAAGAACCAACCAGGGAGAGAATGCCAATAACATAAAATCCGGGTCTGGCACTTCCTGCCGCCATATTGAACCTGATTGTGGCAAGAAAATTCTGGAGTGCACCAAGTGGACATGCAGTTACGGCTGCAGGGCAGGAATAACAGTTCAGGCCCGGCAGACAGACATATTTCCCCAAGCCCTGGTATATAGGCCCTTTGAATGGAAAATACCAGTAGGCATTTGCAAGAAGGGCAAAAAAATGTTGGGAGATCAGCCTCAGGCGTTCCATCTATCCGATTCCTATACAGCTCAAACAGATAGAGACAGCCTTTTGCCACACCTCCCTGGGCTCACCGCTCCAGATACCAACCACAAGCATTACAAAGGCAACAACTGTTATCAATAAAGGTATGTACACCCTTTTGTCTTTTGGGGAATCATTCTTTTCAGGCATCACGCACACTCCCCTCAGCCCTCTTCTGCCATCTCCACAGAGGCTTTCGTGTCCCCTTCCAGTACTGGGGAACAAGAAGGACCGCAAGTGTATACAGCTCCAGCCGGCCTGCCACCATACAGACAATCAGCACAAATTTTGCCATATCAGGGATATGGGCAAAGTTTTGTGTTGCCCCGACACCGGCAAGGCCTGGACCGATATTATTAAGCGTTGCAACAACCGCAGTGGAACCGGTAACCAGGTCAACTCCATGACCGGTCACCAGCATTGTGGCCACAACAAAAACGGCAAAATACAACGACAGAAAGCCAAGTATGCCCTGAACCACCTCAGTTGGCACCTTGTGTCCGTCAAGTTTAATGGCCTCCACGGACTTTGGGTGGATCAGATGCCTTATCTGAACCCTTGTAAACTTCCAGAATATT
>JALWJV010000162.1 GCA_026996955.1 Deltaproteobacteria bacterium | reverse complement strand
GCTGGGTGGGTTTTGTTTTAAGCTCTCCTGCAGCCTTGATGTATGGAACGTATGTACAGTGAATGTAAAGAGAATTTTCTTTTCCCAGATGCCCCCGAAGCTGCCTTATTGCCTCAATGAATGGCAGGCCCTCAATATCTCCAATGGTGCCACCTATTTCAACAATGGCAATGTCAGCCTGTCCTTCAAGGCTTAAAACCGCCTGTTTGATCTCGTCTGTAACATGGGGAATTACCTGTACGGTGCCTCCAAGATAATCTCCGCGGCGTTCCTTGGTTATGACACTGTGATAGATGCGGCCAGATGTGTAGTTGTGCTCCTGCCCGAGCTTGGCATGGGTGTAGCGTTCATAGTGACCCAGATCAAGATCTGTCTCTGCACCGTCGTCAGTTACAAATACCTCGCCATGCTGAAACGGGTTCATTGTGCCGGGATCCACGTTGATGTATGGATCAAGCTTCTGCATGGTCACCGTGAGGCCGCGGGCCTCAAGCAGCGCACCAAGGGATGCTGCGGCAAGCCCCTTTCCAAGGGAGGACAAAACACCTCCTGTCACAAATATATATTTGGTTCTCATTTGATTCACCGGGATAGTTGCTATAAAAAAGCCCCTGAACAGTGATGTTCAGGGGCTTGAGGAGTGACCTATTCGTAAAAGAACATGGGCTCAACCAGTTTGATTCCCTGGCTGTCCAGGGCACTGATTGCTTTGTCAAGAGAGCCTTCTGAAACCTTGAAGACCAGAACAGCCTTGCTTGAGTTTCCAACAAAGGCGTAGGTATAATCCACATTTATGTCTTCACCGGCAAGAATCTGAACCACTTTATGAAAACTTCCAGGTTCATCACTTACTTCCACTGCAAAGACATCCTGTTCTGCAACTGTAAAACCGCCTGCTGAAAGGGCAGAACGTGCCTTTTCGGGGTTATTTACCACCAGCCTGAGTATCCCGAATTCGGCTGATTCAGCCATTGCAAGGGCCCTTATGTTTATTCCGGCATCCTTCAGCGTTTCAGTAACCTCAAGGAGCCTGCCCTTACGATTTTCCAGAAAAATGGAAAGCTGCTTTACAACATACTTTCTGCTCATAATTACATCCCCTCGGCTTCACGCCTGTCGATTATACGTTTGGCCTTGCCCATGCTGCGCTCAAGGGTCTTTGGCTCAACAAGTTTGACCTTTACGTTGATGTACAGCTCATTAAGCATTTCATTATGAAGTTTGGTCTTGAGCTCTTCAAGTTTGCCAATGCCATCGGCAAATGTCTGCTCGTCAACCTCAATCCACACTTCCAGTTTATCAAGCACCCCTTTCTTGTCCAGTACGATTACGTAATTGGGTGTGGTGCCTTCAACCTTGGTAAGGACGTGCTCTACCTGGGACGGGAACACGTTGACGCCGTTTACAATGAGCATGTCATCGCTGCGGCCCTTGACTGACTCCATGGAGATAAGGGTGCGGCCGCACTCACAGGGCTCTATGTTAAGCCTTGTGATGTCCTTTGTCCTGTAGCGGATAATTGGAAGTGCCTGTTTTGTGACAGTGGTAAATACAAGCTCGCCTTCCTCACCGTATGGGAGCACCTCCTGGGTCTCAGGGTCGATAATTTCAGGGATGAAGTGGTCCTCCATGATGTGAAGCCTGCCATGCGGGCAGCTTGCGGCAACACCGGGACCTATAATTTCAGAAAGACCATAGGCCTCAATATACATAATTCCCCATAGCTCAGCCAAAGCCTTTCTCAAGCCCTCTGATGCCGGTTCCGCACCGAAAAAGCCCACCCTGAGCCTGAAGTCCTTTTCAAAATCATAACCTTCTTCCTTGGCAACCTCTGCCATGTGCAGAACAAATGACGGTGTGCCTGCAATTACAGTTGCCCCGAAATCCTTCATCAGGAGGAGCTGGCGCTTGGTGAATCCGCCGCTTGATGGCACCACTGCAGCGCCTACTGTTTCAGCGCCGTAGTGAAAACCAAGACCTCCGGTAAAAAGCCCATAACCATAAACATTATGTACAATGTCTCCAGGGCCTACATCTGCCATCCTGAAAGTGCGTGCCATGCACTCCTTCCAGACCTCCATGTCATTGGCAGTGTATCCAACAACAGTGGGTTTTCCTGTGGTGCCTGAGGATGAGTGTATGCGCACCACCTGATCCATTGGTGTTGTAAAGAGCCCAAACGGGTAATGATCCCTCAGGTCCTGTTTGGTGGTAAAGGGCAGGCGGGCAAGGTCTTCAATCCCCCTGATGTCCTGGGGCTTGATGCCTGCTTCATCAAATTTCTGTTTGTAAAACGGGACCAGGTGATAGACCCTGGTTGCGGTTTCCTTGAGTCTCCTGAGCTGCAGGGCTTCCATCTCCTCGCGGGAGGCCCCTTCAATTCTGTTCCACATTAGAATATTTCTCCTATAATATGACTTGTAAATCAGTCCTAGATTGAGCGTTTCAAAATCTGGAAAATTATTTTTTCAATGAAATTAAAAGGAGTTATGTCGATTATAGCTTTCCAGTTTTGAAACCCTTCGGGATTGCCGTATTTATTGCATCTCCTTTGTCAGAGGAATCCCCATATAGCCGACTATTATGGGAATTCCTCTTTCGCGGATCTGCAGCAAATCCGACAATCGCTCAATCTAGGTCAGTGTATATGAAAAGGTAAATATAGCCTAAAACTTGCTGCTTTGAGCCTTACGGGTGTCAATCTGCTACGAGAGAATTACGCCAGCCGCGCTGATATGTCAACCCGGCAGGCAGGGTTGAGATATCACTAAAAGGATAAATCAGTATATTGGCTCCGTGTCACTTCCAGACACCATTCATATTGTTTAACCACTGCGTTTTTTCTTTCGTTTTTCTCTTCTGTGCATCTGATCCACAAGGTAATGCGCCTCGGAGTTGGTGCCCAGCATGATAGCAAGCCAGCGGAGCCTGTAATTTGCCCCTGCTGCTATCTTTACGGACATTGTAAGGGGCACAGACAGCAGCATCCCTGCAGGGCCGAGCACCCAGCCCCAGAATGCCATTGAGAGAAATACAACAAGGGCAGATAGCCCCACTCCCTCTCCCATGAACCTTGGCTCTATAAAATTGGAGATGGTAACATTTATTACAAGATATCCAACTGCGCACACGCCCATCTCAGCCGGCCCAAGCTGCACAAGTGCCAGGAGGAGTGCAGGAATCGAGGCAATAATGGAGCCTATGGTAGGGATGTAATTCAGAAGAAACGCAAGCACCCCCCACAACAGGGCATAATCAACTCCAAGAATAAGTAGCCATGCAGTTACAAGCAGACCGGTTGCAATGCTGGTAAGGGTCTTTATTCCAAGGAAGCGGTTTACCCCTGCAAAGATACTGGCATAATTATCAAGAGTTTCTTTCTTGTCTGCATAGATTGCCTGAAGTTTTGCAGTGATGCCCCCTGCCTCAAAGAGTATAAAGATCAGTGTTATGAGCACGAAAAATGCATTTTTCAAAAGCCCTGCAAGCTGCTTAAGCATGGTGGCTGCAATGGGCATTATGCTGGACGGGTCAAATTCGGAGATCGGGTCTATGTTTGTAACCCCGTGATTCTGCAGCCACTGGATTGCCTCCACATAGAAGCCCTTCAGCCTCATCTGATAGACAGGCACATTACCGGTAAAGGAGGCAAGGGAGGAGCTGATAAGGCTTGCAAGTGCCATCTCAACCAGGATGATGCAGCAGACAATAAAGAGGATACCCACCCAGACAGGAATTCCCTTCCTGCTGAACCAGAGTATCAGGGGATAGCAGATTACTGCAAGAAACAGGGCAACCAGAAACGGAACAAGGATTGCCTCTGCTGCCTTGATGCCCGCAACCACTACGACAAATGCTGCAAGGGCAAGCAACACGTTACGCCTGGGAACATAACTGTTCTGCTGTTTGTAGCGAGATGGATTCACTGTGTGCCTCAATGCTCAAAATTGAATCATGGCATGACAGGATGGTAAGGCGGGATTCCGCTTCCTCCCGGCCTTTTTACCTTATCGTCCTTGTTGCCAAAGTTGGCAAGATTCTTTAAAAAATCAAATGGTCCCTTTATCGGGGCTGCTATCAGTTTTCCTATCATGTCAGTGAATGTCTTTACGGGCAATACCTTTATTTCAGGATCATCCATGTCTCCCTTGACACTCACCGGAATGGTGATGAACGCCTTGTGCTCCCCTCCAAATCCCTTGCCGATAAAGGGGATGTTGGTGACTATGGCGTCCAGGGTCTTTAAAGGCGCAACGATCACCATCAGATCCAGGGTGCGGCTGTCAATGTCAGCTGAGCCTGTTGCAAACAAGTTCAGGCCATTGCCATATATTGCAGCCTTTTCTATCTTGAGTTCATCATGGTTTATAATACTTCTGAAGTTCAGCTTCGAGTAGGCAAGGCCGCTTTCAGTAAGTTCGTTCCAGCCCTTTTTACCCAGGAAATCTACCAGATTGATAATGCTGAATATCCTGGAAAGCATGGTAAACCTCTTTAATTTACCGTCATGGGCATCAAAGTCCACATGGCCTGCTGTGATGGCAGTGCCGTTCATGTCAAATGCAACATCCACCTTCAGTGCGCCCTGCAACACATCGGTGTCAATTCCCAGGCATGAGCTTATGTCTTCAAAGTTGTTTTCGGTATTTTCCGGGGTTTTTACCACAAAAGAACGCATAATTTCGGAATCAGGTGGTGCAAGCATCGCACCGCTTATCTGCATGCCACAGAGCATTCCACCCAGAACATCGGTCCTGAGTGCCCCGTCTGGATAAAGATTAAGGTTTCCGGAAATATCACTGAAGGAAAGTTTTTCGGGGTAAGATCCCTCGATTGTTGCAGAGACTGGCTCGGTATCATTTATAAAAGTCTTGAAATAAAAACCTGCCTTGCCCCAGATTTTAAATTGGTTTGCATGCATTGATTCACTGCCAGGCTCCTTTTCTGTCTGCAAGGAAGCCTTTGTGCCCGTGTTGCCGGATACATCTCCCTCACCTGTGTCTGACGATTGTTTGTCTGATGAAGTTTTATCATCAGTGTCTTTTTTTACAGCAGGCAGCGAGGAAAGATGAAAAAGGTCGGAAGTAAGATCAAGGTCTAATTCAAGACCTTTTGATGATGCCTGTGCCGTGCCCTGTGCTTTTAAAATATCCCTGGAAAA
>JALWJV010000161.1 GCA_026996955.1 Deltaproteobacteria bacterium | reverse complement strand
ATTGGCGGCGGCTTTCCGGCAGCATACTCTGATGATGTGCCTGAAATTGAAGAATTCTGTGCACCGCTGAGGGATGCCATCTCTTCTCTTCCGGGAAATACCAGGGTTATTGCAGAGCCTGGCCGCTACATAGCTGCCCCTGCTGTCACAGCCATCTCGTCTGTCATTGGCAAGGCTATGCGGGGAGACAAAATGTGGTACTACCTGGATGACGGTGTTTATGGCTCCTACAGCGGAAGGATCTATGACAGTGCCACATACCCCATTGAGGTTCTTAAAAAAGATGGGACGCCACGGCCAAGTGTGCTGGCAGGCCCTACCTGTGACAGCATAGATGTGATTGCAGAAGACATCATGCTGCCTGAGCTTGAGCCAGGTGATCTTGTGATAGGACACATGATGGGGGCCTATACCATTGCCACAGCCACGGACTTCAACCTGTTTCCCAGGCCCAAAATTGTGGTTATGAAAGAGAAACAGGGCAGCAGCCGTGCACAAACCCACGTCCTGCAGGGAAAGGGGTTTACCACTAAAATAGCTCGAAGCTGAAAGCTCAAAGTAAAGGAAGGATGATTGTATCTGTTCAGTGTAGTAAATGGTATTGTTTTGGAGTGACTTTGAAGAATTTCGTAGTTTTTCTTGGCGAAGCGCAGCCATAAAAATCGCCTCTCGCTGAGCGAGGGACCAGCGAGTTTCGCGATTTTGCCGGTTCCCAAACTCAGGCCATTTCCGGAAACAGAAACATAAGCATAACAGTGACCACAAAGGCTGCAAGAAACCAGGTTACGCCCCTGAACACCGTGGTTAAGGGTATGTCTTTTGCCATTCCTGCAACAATATAGGTATTTATGCCTACAGGCGGGGTTATTGCCCCCATTGTAGTGATTATGGTTATGAGCACGGCAAACCATACCGGATCATAACCAAGTCTCTGGGCAACCGGGAAAAACACCGGGATTGTAATCATCAAAAGCCCCAGTGCATCCATTATAGCCCCACCCACCACATATATGGCAAGCATGACAGCAAGTATTGCCCATGAAGGCACTGGAAGGGAGGCAGCCCAATCAGCAGCTTCATAGGGCAGCCTGGTAATGGTAAGAAATTTTCCAAATATAACAGCGCCTGCCACAATCATCATGATCATTGATGATGTCCTGACACTGTCATCAAGTGCTGCCCATAGCTTTTCCCATGTAAGATTTTTCCCAACCAGGGCAATGATTATTGAAAAAAATGCCCCGGCTGCCCCTGCCTCTGTGGGCGTAAACCAGCCAAGATAAAGGCCGGTCATAACACACATGAACAGAAGGGCCATCTCGATTGAACCGGGAAGGCTTGCTATTTTCTGCCTCATTGTGGTCTTGGGACCCGGAGGGCCTGCCTGAGGATTTACAACGCACATAATCCATACAACACCGGCAAGGCCTGCGGTCAGAACAAGGCCCGGTACAAGGGCTGCAAAAAAGAGCTCTGCAATGGAAAGGCCTGTGGAAAGGCCGATTATTATCAGTACAACACTTGGAGGAATCACTACGCCCAGGGTTGCGCCTGCTGCAACCGAACCTGTGCTCAATGCGTCATCGTAACCGAATTTCTTCATCTCCGGCAGGGCCACGGCACTCATGGTGGCAGCGGTTGCGGCATTTGAGCCGCATATTGCAGCAAAACCTGCACAGGCAAGAACTGTTGCCATTGCAATTCCGCCCCTGATGTGCCCGGTCCACGTCCAGGCAGTGTTGTACAACTTGCGGCTCACACCGGCATGAAAGCACACATTTCCCATGAGTATAAAGAGTGGAATTACCGCAAGGCCATAGGACGAAAATGTGTGCCAGATGGAAGATGCCATTGTGCCAAGTGCTGCGGTTGGGTTGACCACCCATGCAAACCCGGCATAACCGGTCAGGGCCATGGCAAAACCTACGGGAATGCGAAAGCAGAAGATGATGACAAGCAGGAGGAATATACCAATCAGGCCAATGGTCAGGGGTTCCATGTGAATTCGGCAGGGCAGTAAACGCTATCTTGAATCGCGCCTGAATGCTGTTAAGGCCTCAATGGCAAGCCTAAGGGAAAGGGCTGCAAAGCCTGCTGCAACCACCCAGATTACGGGATAAAAGGCTATGCGCAGGGTCTCTGACACCTCTCCTGTCTCAAGCTGTGTCATGCCCATCTGAAAAAGCCGCCATGCAGCAGCAGAAAACAAAAGGCAGCAGGCAAGACTGCCTGCTGCCCTCAAAACCGACCTTAAGCCTCCAGGCAGGTGGTTAAACAGAATATCAACTGAGATATGGCTCTTGTACTCCTGTGCCAGGGCAAGGCCAAGGGCAGCAGTGACTGCACACCCCAGGCCCATGAGCTCAAAAGAACCTGTGACAGGATAACCAAAGGGGCGAAGGATCATGTTCACCACGGCTATGATCATGGTGGCAAACAGGACCACGGCGCCTGCCCTGGCAAGCCACCTGTCCAGGCTGGAAGAAAGTTTTTCAGCAGTCTTAAGCCTGACCAATAGCTACCTCTACCTGAGTAATGTAGACTTCATTGTGAAGGCGGGCACCAATTTCTTCTGGCGAGGCTGTTTCAAAAAACAGCTCCAACGCCTCCTGCAAATTGTCCCGGGCCTCACTGACCGTATCACCCTGACTCGCTATATCCAACTCAGGACAAAGGGCTACATACCCATCATCTTCCTTTTCAATAATAGCTGTCAACTGCCTCACCATCAGAACTCCATTCTCACTAAAGACTCCCATACTCTCTTTCATATTTTGCCTTGAACTCCATAAGGTCCTTCAAAAATGCCTTTGCAGGAAGCCCCCTTTCAGCAGCCTTCTTCTCCCACTGGGCGGTGAGAGGTTCAACCTTGCTGTGCCAGAGCCTGTATTCATCTTCGGGGAGCCTTATGACCTCAACACCATATTTCTTTTTGGACCAGGCAACAGATTCCTGAACATGTGAGTCAATGTACTTCCCTGTCCATATTGACTGGGGCCGTGCAAGTTCTTCAAGCACCTGCTTTACATCCTCAGGCAGGCGGTTCCACCTATCCATGTTCATGATCACACCAAAGGAAGTGGTCTGCATGTGACAAATAGTTGCATAACGGCAGGTTTCTGCAAAGTTGAAATCCTTGAGTATGTCAAGAGAGGAAAAGACTCCATTTACAATTCCCTTCTGCAGTGCCTCCGGGGTCTCTGACTGGGGCATGGCCACCGGAGTCGCTCCAAGAAGTTTCAGAGGCTTTACCCCTGCACCTGTGCAGCGAAGCTCGTATCCCTTGAGATCAACCAGTGTCCTGATGGGCTTTTTTGACATTATGTCAGCAGGCGGAGCTGTAAACAGTGCCAGGACCTTTACCTTTGAAAGAGATTTTGGCTTATACTTGCTGTAAAGGTCAAAAAGCACAGCATTTGCCACAGTGGCATTTGAAAAACCAATGGGCAGATCAACTGCCTCAAGAAGCGGGAAACGGCCTGGCTGATAGGCAAACACCACGCAACCTATGTCTGCAATGCCGTCAATGACTCCGTCCATCATGTTCTTGGCCCCTAAAAGGGTTGAGCCGGGAAATGTCTTTACCTTTACCTTCCCGCCTGTACGCTTTTCAACCTCCTGCTTCCAGTGCTCCATCTGCACACATGGAAATGTGGGTGCTGGCGGGAAGTTGGCATAGTTCAGGGTGATGGATCCGGCCATAACCCCTGAGGGAAGGCACAAAAGGGCAAAAACAGCCGTAATGGTAAAAATTTTAAAAACCGCATTGAAAACCTGATGTTTCATCTCCTTGCCTCCATAACGCCTGCAGGCCTCCTGGCTGCAGACTCTAGTGGTTAAGACGTTAGCGTTTATCGTATATCCTCTTGGATTTCCTTTCAGAACGGGGAAGCGCCCCGTAATCCACCACCTTGATTTCAGGTGACACAACCAGGGTGTTTCTGATGGTGGCAAGTATCAGGGACTCTATCTCCTGATCCCCTGCCGGGTCACCGTCAGGTTCACGCTCAACCCTTATGAGCATGCTGTCCCTGCCCCCGGCCTGTGTAAGTGTAATGTCAAACTCACTGGATATGGGGTAACTTGCGGCAATTTCAGAGAGTATCTCGTCTATCTGGCCTGGATAGATGTTCACCCCCCGGAAGATTATCATGTCATCACTTCGCCCAAGGATTCGGTCATGCCTGGGCCACGGGGCGCCGCAATCACACTGGCCAGCAATCATTCGGGTAAGGTCCCTGGTGCGGTAGCGAATCAGGGGCGATGCCTCTTTCCTGAGGGTGGTCACTACTATCTCTCCAACCTCACCCTCTGCAACCGGCTGAAGTGTTTCAGGGTCAAGGAATTCAAAGATAAAGTAGTCGCTCCAGTAATGGATACCCCTGTGAAGATGACAGTCAATACCGGTGCCAGGGCCGTAAAGCTCGGTCATGCCTGTAATATCATAAAGGTGAGATGCCCCGGAATTTTCCAGGATGGCGCTTCTCATGGCATCACTGCATCGCTCTGAGCCCTGAATAATGGTCTTGAGATTAATCCTGTCACGAAGCCCGCGCCGCCTTATCTCCTCGGAGAGCAATAGTGCCATGCTGGCCGTGCAACACAGGACATCCGGCTGAAGATCCTCAAGGAACCTGCACTGCATGTCAATATTTCCCGGGCCTACGGGGATGGCCAGTGCTCCCACCTGCTCGCACCCTGCCTGAAACCCTGCGCCTGCTGTCCACAGACCGTATCCAACAGCAATCTGCACACGGCTTTTGGGACCAACGCCAGCCATGCGATAGCACCGGGCAAAAAAATCTGTCCAGTCACTTATATCCCTGCTTGTGTAAGTGAGAATCTTGCGCTTGCCGGTAGTGCCGGAGGAAGAGTGAATACGCACCACCTGCTCCTCAGGTACACAGAGTAACGGAAAGGGATAATCCGCCCTTAGGTCATCAGCAGTGGTAAATGGCAGCCTGCTTATATCTGAAAGTTTTTTGATATCGGCTGGCTTTACACCTGCTTCCTGAAATTTCTTCCTGTAAAACGGTGAGTTGGAGTAGGCGTGGCTGACTGTCCACTGTAATCCCTCAAGCTGAATAACCGAGAGTTCTTCAGGAGTAAGTTTTTCTTTCATTGGTCTTACCTGTAAGTGCTGAAAAAAAATCATTAGTACCCATTCAGCGTTATGAATGGTCT
>JALWJV010000160.1 GCA_026996955.1 Deltaproteobacteria bacterium | reverse complement strand
AAAATACCCTAATTTCACTGCCAATCGTGAAATAATATGTCCCCTGTGGTAATATTGGATGAACATTCGATACATAACCTGAACAATACGCTTAACACATAAAATCCATCTCCCCATAACTTAAAACATGTCAAACAAAAACAGATATATAATAGGTATTGATCTTGGCACCACAAACTCCGCAGTGGGTTACGTTGACCTCCATGAGACAGTGCCGGGATCAATACAGATACACAGCTTTCATATACTCCAGCTAACAGGCCCTGGTGTTACAAGCAAACGCACGTCCCTTCCTTCATTTCTCTATCTCCCTGGTGAATTTGATCTGAAACAGGGCACCCTTTCGCTTCCCTGGGACAGGGAACGCAGTTATGCAGTGGGGGAGTTTGCCAGGAACCAGGGAAGTGTTGTTCCAGGCAGGCTGGTATCATCTGCAAAGAGCTGGCTATGCCACGGAGGAGTTGACCGGGACGCCCCCATCCTTCCCTGGGGAGCAGGTGACGAGGTTTCAAAAATCTCGCCCATCACTGCCTCTTCACGATATATCCAGCACATGAAAGAGGCGTGGAACCATGAAATGCCTGCCCCCATGGAGGAGCAGACAATAGTCCTTACGGTTCCTGCCTCCTTTGACCAGGTGGCACGGGAACTTACGCTCCAGGCAGCCAGACAGGCAGGGCTTGAAAACGTTGTACTTCTTGAAGAGCCACTGGCAGCCTTTTACGCATGGCTTTCAGGCCACGAAGATTCGTGGCAGGACAGGATCAAGCCTGAAGATTTATTGTTAGTGTGCGATATTGGAGGGGGCACTTCAGACTTTACCCTTATCTCCTGCGTCTCAAATGAAGATGGCCCAAGGCTTGAACGTGTTGCTGTTGGCGAACACCTGCTTCTTGGCGGCGACAACATGGATCTTGCCATTGCAGCTCTTGCAGAGAAGAAACTTGGCATCAAAGACATGGGGATATCCCGCTGGCAGACCCTGTACCATCAGTGCAGGGAGGCAAAGGAGCGGCTTTTCGGTGATGAAAATGCCGAGAGTGTTACCATAAGGCTTTCCGGACGGGGACGCTCACTGGTAGGAGGTACTGTAACCACTGACATCACCAGGGATGAAGTTAAACAGGTACTTCTTGATGGATTCTATCCTGAGATCTCCCCTGATGATGCTGCACTTTCTGAAGACAAGGGCACGGGCCTCAAGGAGATGGGCCTTCCCTTCTGCTCTGATCCTGCTGTGACCAGGCACCTTTTAAGATTCATCAAACGCCATGCAAAGGGGCGCATGCCCTCTGTTGTGCTCTACAATGGCGGCTCCCTGAAACCCCGTATGCTAAGGAAACGTTTCACATCGCTCCTTTCAGAGTGGGCAGGTTCAGAGGTAAGAGAGCTTGAAAGCCACTCTCTTGACCTTGCCATCTCATGGGGCGCAGTCTATTACGGGCTTGTACGTCACGGCCTGGGATTACGGGTTGGGGGAGGAATCCCAAGGGCATACTTTGCAGGCATTGCCACACAGGGCAAAGGCTCTGGGCCCAAGGCGGTCTGCCTGCTTGAAAGGGGCACAGAGGAGGGAAACAGAGTTGAGCTTGAGAGAAATTTCAGCGTAAAAACCAACAGGCCGGTGAAATTCTCTCTCTATAGCTCAACAATCAGGCAGGGTGACAGGGCTGGAGATGTTGTGGATATTGATCCTGACACCATGGTCAAGCTTCCGCCACTTCAAACCGTTCTGAAGTACGGGAAAAAGGGCAGGGACACACAGATTCCCATTCACCTTGCTGCAGAAGTTACAGCCATTGGCACACTTGAGCTATACTGCCAGTCCACAGACACCCCGCACAGGTGGAGGCTGCAGTTCCAGTTAAGGGATGATTCCAGGGGCGCTGAAATGGCCCCTGAGGTTGAAGGTGTAACTGTTGCATCTCCTGCAAGCCCCAAACAAAAAACAAAGGCTCTTGACACACGGCTTTCTGATGAAGACAAGGCGGCTGTGGAACAGGCATCCAGGCTCATAAAAACCTGTTTCAGCGCTAAAAAAGCCGATGAGGCAGTTTCACCCAGGGAGCTTATGCCCCGTCTTTCAGAGGTCCTGGGCATGGAGAAAAACCTCTGGTCCCTTCCGGTACTTAGGGCACTAGCAGACACCCTTCTTGAGGTCAGAAAGGGAAGAAGGCTTTCAAATGAACACGAGGCACGCTGGTTTAACCTTGCAGGTTTCTGTCTAAGGCCTGGAACCGGAGAGTTAACAGATTCCTGGCGCATGAAACAGGTATGGCCCCTCTATTTTGAAGGCCTTGCCGGAGGAAACCAGGTGGAAAACAGGCTTCAATGGTGGATATTCTGGCGCAGGGTCTCGGCAGGTCTTGGGGCAGGACACCAGAAGCAGATATATTCCTCCATGGCAAGGGCAATATTACCGGAACAGCAGAAGAAAAAACGCCGCAAAAAACCTGCTGCCAAAAAACTCAAGGTTCCGCCAGAGGAAATGAGGCAGATGTGGTTCTTTGCGGCAGGGCTTGAACGCCTTGATGTAAAGGACAAGATACAGCTTGGCAGAAAGCTTGTTTCAGATGCAGTAAGACCAGATGCATGGAACGGTGTGTTCTGGGCACTTTCAAGGGTTGGAGCCCGTCAGTTACTATACGGGCCTGCAAACAAGACAGTGCCTCCAACAGAGGTCTGGTCATGGATTGAAACCATCAGAAAAAAGGAAATTACTGCAAAGCAAGTTATCCCGTGCATAATATCCCTTGCACGTCTTACAGGTGACAGGAGCCGTGACCTTGCAACTTCTGCCCTTGAAGAGATAGACGTCTGGCTTGAAACCATTGGGGCAACCATGGAACAGCGCAGGCCTTTACGGGAAGTCATTCCCATTGAGGGGGCAGAGAGAAACACTGCCTTTGGAGAGAGCCTGCCAGAGGGCCTAGTAATGGGAGATGATACCACTGCAGACAGGGATAGTGGCAGTGACTCATGAGACGAACCAGCACACGGATATTTATATACATATTTCTCTGCCTGGGGCTCTTTGCCATTGCTCTTGGCACAGTCAAGGCAAAGGAGGCATGGCAGGCAAAATCCTGGCCTGTGGCACAGGGCAGGATCATACAGTCAAAGGTTAAAGAGGCAAGGATTACAAACAGCAGGATCAGAGTTGCACGCCTTTGTCTGGAACTTGACTATCTCTACCTTGCCGGTGACACAGCTCTTGAAGGCCATCGCCTTAATGCCGGCTGGCAGTGTTTTGCATCAGAAGACAGGATCAACAGCCTTTTAAAAAAATATCCTTCAGGGAAGGCGGTAAAGGTTTATTACAATCCTGACAACCCGGCACAGTCAATGCTTGAGCCAGGCCTTGACTGGAGCATATATTTCCTTTGGGGAGTTGGGCTTATAACTGTATCTTTGATGTGGCCCCTGATAAGGCGAAAGAAGAGGCGCAGGAGGGAGCTTTACTAGAAATTATCCGAAAGAGGACATCTGTCTCTTCATTGCCTCCTTCAGGGCAGACATCTCTGAGCGCGAGGGTTTTTCCAGAAATTCAACGCCCATCTTGAAGGCTACAAGATCATTATAATCATAGCTGTCCATCCATACCGGCCTTGCCTTGAGGATAATCGGTTTGTTATCACCATCTGTTACAGGCTTCATGGATGTTACGGTGTTATCATCGCTGTCAGCAATATCACCCGGGGCAGACTGAAAGACCTCAATTTTAATCAGGTGATCACTGTTTTCCTGCACTGAAAAACAGATATGATACTGTCCGTCCATAACCCTGGTGAGAAACAGGCTTGCCCCGTGTTTTGAGATATCAATAATCCTGCCTGACCATGGCCCTGCCTTATGATTGCCATCAAGGTCAACCGCCTCAATGGAAACAGGCAGCAGGGCTATATAGCGTTTGGAACGCCTGGCCTCATTGAAAATCACTTGTTCCTCCGGCTCGATTCTATCGCATTTCTCACAGGATCAATAGATATCTGCATCTTACAGATTGTACTTTATACTCATTCAACATAGTTCATTTATTTAAGTGTATGATAGAAACTATAACAAGATAAAGCAACTGTAATTACCTGTTTTTTTTACTTGGGCCTTTCAAATCTTCCCGTAACTGTTCAGCGTATTAACAGTATGGTTCGTAAATGGCCTTGTTTTTCCGTTCCGGTGAATAATTTCTTATTTTCTAAGGCTCGCTTCAGTCAAAATCACGAAACTTGCTGGTACCTCGCTGAGCTAGCAGCACATACATTTATATAGCAGTTCCGTATAATGGTGACATGTGATACTATAATTCGAGTCTTTTCCCTTATTCTTTACCATCAATCACTATTTAGGCGTCATAATTCAGCGCCAGGAGGTTCTTTTCATCATGAACAGGTTAAAATTGATCATTACATGCTCGATATTTGCAATCACCTTTATTTTTGCTGCTGCGGTCAGCGCACAGGAACAAAAGGTCGATCCCGAGGCAGATGCCATCCTTAAAAAGATGAGCGACTTCATGGGGTCATTGAAACAGTTTTCAGCAGTTACCCAGAACTATTATGAATCCATTCTTGATTCCGGCCAGAAGATCATGTTTGTAAACAGCGTGAAAGTAAAGATGAAAAGGCCGGGGAACCTTTATGCCCACAGGAAGGGCACAATAAGAAACCAGGATTTTTACATTCATGACGGCACGCTTACCCTGTACAGCCGCAATCTCAACATGTATGCAACGGCAAAGGTACCGGCCAATGTCTCTGAGGCCCTGGACTATGCCTCCCAGGAGCTTGGTCTTAACGCACCTGGCAGCGACCTCTTTGTGGATGATATCTACGCTGCCCTGATGGCTGATGTAACATCAGGAATATATCTCGGCAAAACCGAGCTTAACGGCATCAAATGTCACCATGTGGCATTCAGGAGCGGCGAGGTTGACTGGCAAATGTGGATTGAAGACGGCAAGCGCCCCATACCCCGCCGTTACATAATAACGTCCAAATGGCTCACTGGTGCACCTGAGTATATAATTGACATCTTGGATTTCAAAACTGAAACAAAAATTTCCGGCAAGGATTTCATCTTTACACCTCCCAAGGGCGCGGAAAAAATTGAATTCCTCACCAAAGAACAGGCTCAGATTGTAAATAAAACTATCAAAAAGGAGATTAGCAAATGAAACATCTCGTGCCTACGCTCGGAATTCTAACAGTAT
>JALWJV010000159.1 GCA_026996955.1 Deltaproteobacteria bacterium | reverse complement strand
AATCCCAAGCTCTATCTGCCCTTCCAATACATCCTCAATAACGCTCCTGGTATCAGCAATGAAAAGTTTTATTTCAACCATGGGGCGATGTTTCCTGAACTGGCCAAGAATTGCCGGCAGGAGATATTGCCCGGGAATATTGCTGGCACCAACCTCCAAAACCCCGCGTCCTTCACCCACCAGCCCTGATATGCTCTCTTCAGCCTGACGGTTAAGCCGGAGAATATTATGAACAAAGGGATAGAGGACCTCACCCGCGGCAGTTGGGATCACCTCCCTGGACGAACGGTCAAATAGCCGTACCCCAAGCTGCTCTTCAAGGGCCTTCAGGTGTGCGCTTACCGTGGGCTGAGTCAGGTATATTGCCTCTGCAGCCTGACTCAGGCTCCTCTTGTCCCATACGGCCATAAATACCTGTAACTGTCTTAAATCAAGCATTTTTATTAAATTTAAAGCAGGATAGTAAAAATTTCATACCCTTGATTGCCTTGCAGTTTAAATTTTACTGTTTATCGTCTCATCAGAGCATAATATCAAAAACACCCTGACTACATCTTCATCAAGGGAGGCATTCAATGACTGATATTAATACCAAAAACCCTTCTCCGGAAGAAGAGCTGCTCACATTAAAAGAAGTTATTGCAATGGGAGTGGGAGGAATGGTAGGAGGGGGAATTTTTTCGGTTCTGGGCCTTGCCATCACCCGGGCAGGACACGCCGCACCTGTTGCATTTGCCCTTGGCGGTATCGTAGCCCTGCTGACTGGCATTTCCTACGCCCGTCTTGGTGTTGCATTCCGATCGGACGGCGGTTCATTCACCTATCTGGAACATGCCTTCAAACATCCCAACATATCGGGCCTTGGAGGGTGGCTGCTTCTTGTAGGGTACATTGGCACAATGGCACTGTACGCCTTTACGTTTGGTGTTTACGGCACTGCAATGCTTGGTAGCGGGCCTGATCAATCCGGCATGCATCATCTGCTTGAATCACTGGTTCTCTGTACATTTCTGGGAGTAAATTTATACGGCGTTAAGGCAAGCGGCACCAGTGAACTCATTATTGTTACAGTCAAGATGCTGATACTGTTTCTTTTTGGCGTTATAGGGATATTTTACGCCAAGCCAGACCACATATTTCCCATATTCAACCAGGGATATGCCAGCGTTGCCATGGGAGCTGCCCTTATTTTTGTGGCGTATGAAGGCTTTGAACTCATCCCAAATGCTGCAAATGAAATGGTCGATCCGGAACATAACCTTCACAAGGGCATTCTCTGGTCAATTTCCATCACCATCGCTGTGTACATACTTGTTTCCCTTGTAGCAGTAGGCAACCTGCTGCCAGATGAAATCATCCGTTACAAGGAATATGCACTGGCAGTTGCGGCAAAGCCGTTTCTGGGACAGGCCGGTTTCCAGCTTATTGGCCTTGCTGCCCTGTTTTCTGCCTCATCTGCCATAAACGCCACAATGTTTGGCACAGCTCGCCTGGGAATGGTAATGGCCACAGAAAAGGTCCTTCCACCGGTCTTTGCATTTCGCCGCAAGCAAAACAACATCCCGTGGGTGAGCCTCATTGTTATCACCGCTATCACCCTGATTTTTGTGAATGTGGCAAACCTCACAATTATATCTTCCTTTGCAAGCTCAACATTTCTGCTGATCTTTGCAGCCATAAACCTCTCTGCCCTCCGTTTGCGTGACCGCATAGATGCAAGCATTGCTGTTGCACTGACTGGCCTGATCTTCACCCTGGCCTCATGGTTTACGCTGATGTACTATCTGTACACATCAAACCGTACAAGCCTTTACTGGATTGGATCGATGTATCTGACTATCTTCCTGGCCGAGATACTGTTCTCTCAGAGAAGATGGATTATGCGTGAAATCGAGGAGATTGAAGAGATTTAAGATGAGATAAAAGGAGATGCAGTGAATACGCCAATCCCGAAGGATTTCAAAAGTTGAAGAGCTTGATACATTTAACTCCTTTTAATATCGCATAAAATCATTTCTTCAAACTTTTGAAACGCTCAATCCAGGGTAGAAAAAACTGGCGGAGAGGGTGGGATTCGAACCCACGGTACGTCTTTTGGACGCACAGACGATTTCGAGTCGCCCCCGTTATGACCACTTCGGTACCTCTCCGCCTGAAATCTGTTTTGCTTAAGTTTTAGGTCTTTGAGAAAACTTTTCAGGCTTTCTCTCTCTTCTGCCTGAAAAATTCCCGTATTATGCCGCTGCATTCATCAGCCATGATGCCTGGCACTACTTCTATCTGGTGATTCAACCTGGAATCCCTGACTATATCAAAAACACTGCCGCAGGCACCGGCCTTTTCATCCCATGCACCAAAGATAAGCCTTGAAATCCGGGCATGCACCATTGCCCCTGCGCACATGCAGCAGGGCTCTATAGTAACATACAATGATGCACCGGTCAGCCTGTAGTTACCTGTGTGCAAAGCCGCCTTTCTAATGGCCAAAATCTCGGCATGTGCCGTGGGATCGGCTAAAGAAACCGGAGAGTTGTGAGCCTGGGCAATCGCATCTCCCTTCCCTGATACCACAACGGCCCCCACAGGAACTTCCCCGGCCTCCCATGCAATCTTGGCCTGTTTCAGCGCAAGGGTCATAAATTTTTCATGCTCTGCAAGCACTGACGGCCCTTATTATCTCTTCAATGTTGACATCATCTGTAATTACAGTGCTGCCTATACCCTTGCACAGCACAAAGTTCACCTTTCCATCCCGTACCTTCTTGTCATGCTGAACAAGCCTTAATATTGAATCATCATCAATAAAATCAGGAATAGTCACCGGTAGATTAAACCTCTCAATAAGTGAGGAAAGTCGCTTCCTGTCATCAGGTGAGATAAGCCCTCGATGCTCTGAAATTCGGGCTACAGCCATCATGCCCATTGCAACTGCCTCACCGTGCGGAATTTTGTAGTCTGACGAGGCCTCAATGGCATGTCCAATGGTGTGGCCAAAGTTCAGTATCCTCCTGAGCCCTCCTTCACGTTCATCTTCAGCCACAACCTTTGCCTTTATCTCGCATGACTGCTTTACAATTTCCGCAGTGACATGCGGTTCCAGATTTACAACATCCCACCATTTCTCCTCAAGCATGGCAAAGAGATCTTTGCTCCAAATCATGCCGTACTTGATAACCTCGGCAAGGCCGTTACGTAGCTCTGAAGCCGGAAGCGTGCACATTACCCCAATATCAGCATACACCCGCAGGGGCTGGGCAAAGGTTCCCAGAAGATTCTTGCCCTCTGGGAGATCAACACCTGTCTTGCCGCCTACGGAGCTGTCAACCTGGGCAAGAAGCGTGGTTGGAAGCTGGATAAAGGGAATACCGCGCATGTAGATTGAAGCCAGGAAACCCGCCATATCACCGGTTACACCGCCACCAAGGGCAAGTATTACCGAACCACGGTCAGCGCCTGATTGCACCATGCGTCTCGCCAGGTCCACTATGACCTCCATGCGCTTTGACTCCTCACCCGCAGGGAACGTGAGCATGGATACCCTGTTTCCTGCACTTTCCAGGATATTTACAAGGTCCAGCCCTAAAAAATCCTCTACGTTTGTGTCAGTGACCATTATAAAATTGCGGCCAGGCAGAAATTCAGAAAGCATATTGCCAAGATCAGAGAGGAGGCCTGGCCCTATAAGAATATCGTAGCTGTGATCTCCCAGCGGGACGTGAACTGTTTCCCAGACGTGTGAAATATCTTCTGGCGCAACCTTGCTGCATGCACCAAATGAAGGTTCTGCACTCATAATTATCTCTCTTTCTATTCCTTATCGTTTTGCCATACCCACTGCTGATACTGCTATCTCCGGGTGACGTGAATAGGCCATTGCCGCAAGTTTTTCAATTTCATCTTCCACTTTGGCTGGTTCTGGAAGAGAATGAAGGTATGGCATCTCTGCTTCAAGGTTTGAAATATCTTCCAGTTTTACAGTTTGGGCTATCTTGTCAGTATCAAGCACATCTATATTTGAGCCCATGACATTTGACATACTCTGCCTGTTAATATCAAGCTGACGCACAAATGACATGATCTCATCTATTGAATATTTACCCTCAAAAAGTTTCAACTCCTCTTTTATAATGGATAACTCGTCGAGAATTTCAGATTTTAGCTCATCAACCGGATCATATTCATTGTAAAGCAGCCTGTAGGCATCAAATACCATGTTTACAAACCTGGACTTTTTAATCCATCCGTGGGAGCGCATTTTCTCAAGGAGTCTTTTCCTTATGGTAACGGATTCATTGACATAGCTATCATAAAAAGGTTTTTCTTCCCAGCCTATCAATGCAATGAACCGGTCTATAATATCCTCATCCATTAACAGGGAATAGATCCTCACGAATGCAGGCCCTAACCGCTCCTCATATCTTTTATTCAGTTCGTCAATCAGATGCCTGAGGTTTGAAACATCATCCTCTATCAGCTTCTTTGAGCCAAAATAGCGTTCTGCTATTTCCTTCTTCACCTGATAGGCAAGGGCCTTGCTTATATCACTTTCCATGGTTCTTTACCTGAAATTTTGATCTTACCTAAATTGAGCGTTTCAAAATGCGGGGGCGATAGCACACTTCCCGTACATCACTCCCCCTATAATACAAGCGGATATGATAACCTGTGAGTAGATGCCGAAAAAACATTTAAAATTTTTTTGCCACACCCGATAAGTATAAATAGGTAATAAAATAGATTCATTTAATTCGCATTGAAATCCCGTATAAAACAGACCGCTTTTTCATTTTAATCATAAAGACAGTTATGGCAAAGAAATTGCATAATTAAAAATATTTCCTTACAGGAGGATATAATGTCAAGCTACAAAAATTCGCTATTGATTACTACAATTATCGCACTCTTTATGCTATGCGCCTGCGGCCAGAAAGTTACAGAGCCGGTTCCACCAATCGTTACAACTACCGGGCCTGTGGACCACAAGGCTGATCTGGTTCTTCTGCCACTGACTGATTACAGTAATGGCGATACTGTTGACTCTCCGCTTCACAGACAGGTCAAGGTACGGGAAGCCCTTACATACAGGCTTATTCAGCATGGATATTACCTGCCGGTTCTTGAAGATGTAACCCAGTACCTTACTGAACATAACATAACTATTGAAAGCCCTAATGCAAACATCAAGGACGGTGCACGCCAGTCACTTGAACGGGAGATGGCCTCGGGATGGTCTG
>JALWJV010000158.1:1879-5238 GCA_026996955.1 Deltaproteobacteria bacterium | reverse complement strand
GTGCCAGCAATATTCCAGGTCAGTATCTCCTGCCGGCAATTCTTGGCCAGTTCAGGAAACATCGCCCCATGGTTGAAATAAAACTTTTCATTGCTGATACCAGGAGCGTTATTGAGGATGTATTGGAAGGGCAGATAGAGCTTGGGATTGTTGGGGCAGCCATGGAAAGGAAAAAGCTTGATTTTGAGCCATGTTTCAGCGACGAACTGACCTTTGTAATTGCCAACGATAATCCCCTTGCAGGTAAAAGGCAGATTGAAATTGAGGAGTTTCTGAATCAGCCGCTGATAGTGAGGGAGAAGGGGTCAGGAACCCGCCTTACCATTGAAAGGGCACTTGCTCAGCACGGTATTTCAATGGATCAACTGAACATAGTGATTGAAATGGGCAGTACCGAGGCGGTAAGACAGGGAGTTAAGGCGGGATTGGGGAGCGCCTTTATTTCCCTAAGGGCTGTTCAGGACTATTTGGATTGCGGTATTCTTCATGCTGTTACCGTAAGGGGAATAGATATAAAAAGGAATTTTTACATGGTAACTAGAAAGAACAGGACCCTTTCTCCAATAAATGCATCCTTCATGGACTTTATCCGGAAGAAGTCCGTTGCGGTTGAAGGTTCACCCTGACACCCTTGAATGCAATTTGTCCGGAAATCGGACATCTGTTATCCATGCCTGTTAAATAGTTGACTGAATCGGCCTCCCCTTTGAAAAAAGGATATTCCTTCCCGAATGTACTTGGGATAAAGACCGTATCCTTCCTTATGTCCAGGGTGATAAATGCCCTTGCAGCACAACTTCCCCTGGGGCTTTCAACAGTTATCATGTCTCCATTTTTGATTTTGTGCTTTCTGGCACAGTCCGGGTGTATCCAGCAGACCTGTTCCGGTGCAAATTCACTTAAGGTCTTCACCCAGTGGCATGTATGTCCGAATATTGCCTCGCACGGCTTTCCTGTGGTCAAAATAAGGGGGAACTTTTCAGCATCTACTTTGCCAGGTTTTTGTTCCACGGGAAACATCATGATTTTTTTCTTGAGAAATGGCGATCTTATCATTTTCGGCTGAGGAAAAATTGTGTCCCAATCCTTGGGTGAGGCAAGGGGATCGGAGTAGAATCCTGCAAAAAGCGGGAGGCCCATCTCTCTGAACTTTGCCTCAAGGGATTCTGTCCAGAACTCAAGTTTGCCGGAAGGGGTCTTGAACTTTCCGTCCAGAAACAGTGAACCTCTTTCTTTGACTGTACCGTTGTTCACAGTGACAGGTGCCCTCAGGGAGTTATGTCTGGTGCTGGTAAAATTCCGGACGCTATATCCCCCTGGTGCTGCACATGTATCCTGGAGTACCTCCGGGTCCTTCAGGCGGTCGTCAAATATCTCTCCCCAGCCCATGCGTTTTCCAAGCTCTATCCACCACCACCTGTCAGGTTTTGCCTCTCCAGGCGGGTCCACCAGTTTTGGGCACCAGACAAGGCGGCTTTCATCTGATACAGGGGCAAGTCCGCCGGCCTCTATCCAGAAGGCTGCAGGGAGCATGAAATCAAAAAATTTGGCACCAATATTTGGAACAATCTCATTGCCCACGCCAAGTTCCAGGGCACCTGCAAGGCGTCTCAGTCTTTTCTGATCAGGCCACTGAATAAAGGGCGTTCCTGTGGAGATGAGGGCCCTTAGTTTGTATGGGGCATGGGGATTTTCAAGGGATTCAAGCCACATAACCGGGTTTTTGCCAAGTCCTTCCCTGGCTTTGGGTATCAGTGATTCAGGCAGGGGCAGTCCGCCTGTTTTGACAGCACCGTTGTTAAGGCAGGCAAAACCATTTGCCTTTTTGCCGTAACGGCCTGTCATTGCAGCAAACATGGCAAATGCCCGGTGGGTGTGCACAGCATTTGCGTGGTGGCTTATGCCGGCATTGCTAAGCATGATTACGTTGCCCTCCCCTGCCAAAGTCCTGGCAAGGTCGCTGATGTCATTTGCTGATATCCCGGTTACGCGTTCAGCCCACTGCAAAGAAAAGTCATTCTGCAGGAGAAATTTCCTGTATTTTCCATAACCAACGGCATGTTCCTCAAGATAGCTTTCCTTTACAAGGTTGTGATCAACAAGGTATCTGGCAAGGGCAAGCGCAAGGGCAAGATCAGTTCCTGGTCTTATCTTGATGTGTACGTTAGCGTGGCGGGCTGTTTCCGAAACTCTGGGATCAACACAAATCAGCCGGCATTTGCCTTGGCGGAGCCGTTCTTTGATCCTGAAGAAATAAACCGGTTTGGTTGCAGCAAGGTTTGAACCAATGAGTACGTATGTGTCAGCAGCGAAAAAATCGTCATCTGTAAATGTCCAGGGCGTGTTTCTGGTGCCTGTTACCGTGGCAGTGCCAAGCTTTCCTGAGTAGTTGCAGAACGGGCCTGTTTTCTCCCAGTTTCTGGTGCCATAAAGTTTTGCAAAGGCCTTGCTTAAATAACGTCCGTCAGCTGCGCTCCTGCCGGATGCCCAGATCCCAAGAGACTCTCCACCATGTTTTTTTCTTATTTCAGATAACCGGTATGCTATTTCATCAAGTGCCTCCTCCCAGCTTACCTCCGAAAGTTTTGCCGAGTCCCCTGTGCCGCCGGTCCTCTTGAGCGGGGTTTTTAGCCTCAAGGGGCTGTTCATAAGCTCAATTGAGCCCATTGGCTTTATGCATATTCTCCCCCTGGTAAGCGGATCATCAGGATTACCAGTAACATGCACGGCTTTTCCATCCCGGACATACACCAGCATGCTGCATCCGCACTGGCACCACATGCAGCCTGTTACATGCACATCACACCGGTTCAAGCCCTTTGCAGTCCCAAGGCCGAGGGCCTCCCTGTAATCAAGAACAGGCAAGGCAGCACCGGCAATTCCGGCTTTTAAAGCCATGCTCAAAAATTTCCGCCTTGTAAATCCCATAAATGTGCTCCTTTGAGGAAAGTGCCACAAAGATATATTGATACATTCAATATTGCCAATAGCTTGTATCAATGCCTTGAGCCTTAAAAATAGATTTTTCCAATTTCCCCGCAGGGGCTAGCCGTGTTAAACGTGGCAAAAAGCACCCAAATAAATTACAAGGAGTTAACCTGTGAAAAAAACCTCGATTTTTATTGCTTTAGGATTTTTGGTTGTACTGTTTCAGCAGGCACTTGCTCTTGACACCGTATCCGGTGTTGTAAACATGTCCTTTGATCTATCGTCTCATCCGGCTCTCGGAAAGACCTGTCTGTGGGTCCCATATCCCGTCTCCGACCCTTACCAGGAGATAACCGCTGTTGAAATTAAGGGCGATTTTCATCACTCAGCCGTGTACACAGACAGAAAATATCAGCGGCCAATGCTATATG
>JALWJV010000158.1:0-1869 GCA_026996955.1 Deltaproteobacteria bacterium | reverse complement strand
GCTATATGTCCACTGGAAGCAAGGCACAACCGCCCGGCACCTTGAGTTTTCTTTTCATGTGACAAGGCTTGAGAGGGTGGAGAGGGAGATTCCCGTTCAGGAGCCATGCTGGAATCAAGGAGATTATTCCAGGTTTCTTGAGCCTGCCCGCCTTGTTCCAACAGATGGAAAAATCCGGGAGCTAGCCCTGGAAATCACAGAAGGATGCAAAACGGTAAGAGAAAAAATTTCAGCCATCTATGAGTGGATTGTTAAAAATATGGAGCGAAAGCCAGAATCCAAGTACTGCGGTGACGGAGATGTTATTCAGCTTCTGAAGGAGAGGCGGGGTAACTGCGTGGATATCCATTCGGTGATGGTGGCTCTGGCACGGGCAGCCGGCGTTCCTGCACGGGAGGTCTTTGGTATACGGCTCGGTAAGATGAATGGCAAACCATCTGATATTACCAAATGGGAACATTGCTGGGCTGAATATTTCCAGCCTGGCTACGGCTGGGTGGTGCTTGACCCTGCAGATGTATTAAAAAAGATGCTGGTTGAGAAATTGCAACCATCCTCGGAAAAGGCAATAAAGTATTATCACTATTTTTTTGGTGCAGTGGATCCTTTGCGTGTGCGTTTTGGAACAGGCAGGGATATTGTGCTTAATCACAGGCAGACAGGCCCTCCTTTAAATTATCTGATGTATCCTTATGCAGAGGTGGACGGAAAGCCGCTTGATTTCAAAAACAACAGGGAATTCAGATACCGCTTTACATTTACGCCTGACAATCAATCCTAGATTGAGCGTTTCAAGATCTGGAAAAGTATTTTTTTGACGAAATTTAAAGAGGTTACGCCAATTATAGTTTTACAGCTTTGAAACCCTCCGGGAGTGCCGTATTCACTGCACCTCCTTAGTCAGAGGAATTCCCATATAGCCGACTATTATGGGAATTCCTCTTTTGCGGATCTGCAGCAAATCAGACAATCGATCAATCCAGGTCAATAATAGAATATTGTAACTGTTCAGCATGGGTACTGTTCAAAGTCACTCCGCAACAAGACCATTTACCACGCTGAATATATTCACAGAATTTATTATTTGACCCCCGTGTTTTTGCTGGTGTATGATAGTGTGCACAGGGAGGTGTATTATGCGGACCAATGTTGTGATTGATGACGAACTTATGAAGGAGGCCATCAGGTTAAGTGGATTAAAAACTAAAAAAGAGGTCATTTCTCTTGCGCTCAAGGAATTGGTTTTGGCACGGCAAAGGCGTAACCTTTTGGACCTTGAAGGCAAGATTGAATTCAGGGATGATTATGATCACAAAGCCATGCGGGTCGACAGATGATCCTTGTTGATACCTCCGTTCTCATAGATTTTTTCAAGGGAAACAGCAACAGAGCTGTTCGGGATTTAAAAGAAATTTTGAAGCGCCAAATTCCTTTTTGTATCTCTTATGTGATTTATCAGGAGGTTTTGCAAGGAGCTAAAAATAAAAAAGAATTTGATTTGTTGAATGAGTATTTGTCGACCCAGTATTTTTTTAATCCCTTGAATCAGGTAACCTCCTTATGCCAATGCTGCTGCTATTTACTATAAGTGTCGCAAAAACGGCATCACTATACGTTCTACAATCGATTGTCTCATAGCCCAAACAGCTTTGGAGCACAAGCTTATTCTTTTGCACAATGACAGGGATTTTACGGTAATGGCCCCTGTCATCGGGCTTAGATTGTACGAGGATCTTTATTGAGTAGTCTGGTGCTACCTCCCTCCCTCCTAGAAAGTCGCTTTTCATACAATAACTATACTTTTCTTGCTTCCCATGATGATTATGTAACTGTTCAGCGCATTAACGGTCATTAAGGTGAGTAAATGGC
>JALWJV010000157.1 GCA_026996955.1 Deltaproteobacteria bacterium | reverse complement strand
GGATTTGCACCAAAGAGCCCGCCGCCCCGCCTGTCCAGGCTTCTTACATCAAGCCTTAGCCGGCAGCACATGGAACGGGCGTCGTCCGGGGACATCTCAGAGTTAACGAAATTGGCAAAGTAGGGAATTCCGTATCTTGCAGTAATCTCCCACAGTCTTTCAAGCCCCGGGCTGTCCCAGTCAAAATCCGCAGTGATGTTGTAGGTGGGTATGGGAAATGTAAAGACCCTTCCCCTTGCGTCACCTTCGGACATAACCTCAAGGAATGCTTGGTTGAACATGTCCATTTCTGCCTGAAAGTCACCGTAGGTCTCCTCACCATACCTGCCCCCAATCACAACTGGCTGATCCCGCAGGGTGGAGGGAGGCTGAAGGTCCATTGTGAGGTTTGTAAATGGTGTCTGAAAGCCCACCCTTGTTGGGACATTAAGGTTAAAGACAAACTCCTGAAGCGCCTGCTTGACCTCACGGTACGAGAGCCTGTCATGTCTGATAAAAGGGGCAAGGAGAGTGTCAAAATTTGCAAAAGCCTGGGCACCGGCGGCCTCGCCCTGAAGCGTATAGAAAAAGTTTACTACCTGCCCAAGGGCACTCCTGAAATGCCTGGCAGGGCTGCTTTCCGCCTTTCCGGGTGCACCGCGAAAACCTGACATGAGCAGGTCCTGAAGGTCCCACCCGACGCAATAAACAGAGAGAAGACCCAGATCGTGAATGTGGATGTCGCCGTTACTGTGAGCCTGCCTCACCTCTGGTGTATAAATCTTGTTCAGCCAGTAGGTCTTTGTAATCTCGCTTGATACGTAGTTGTTCAGCCCCTGGAGGGAGTAGGCCATGTTGCTGTTCTCCTTGACCTTCCAGTCAAGGCGCTCAAGGTATTTTTCTATCAGGTCAACATCGGCCTTTTTGACCATCTCGCGGATTCTTGCATGCTGATCCCTGTACAGGATGTATGCCTTGGCAGTTCTCTTGAAAGGAGATGCAAGGAGCACCTCTTCCACAAGGTCCTGTATCTCCTCCACACCCGGGGCGCCATTGTCAAACATTGCCTGGACAAGGCTCAGGACACGAATGGTAAGCCTTCTTGCCTCAACTTGACCAAACTCCCCTGTTGCCCTTCCTGCCTTCAGGATGGCATTTGTAATCTTGCCGCTTTCAAACGGGACAACCCTGCCATCCCGTTTGACTATCCTGTCAAAAAAGAACCCCTCGGTCTCTATCCGTGTCTGTTCCAGCATGAAGATTTCCTCCCTGACCTTGTTGTATCTATTCAGCGTGGTAAATGGTATTGTTTTGGAGTGACTCTGAAGAATTTCGTAGTTTTTCTTGGCGAAGCGCAGCCACAAAAATCGCGTCTGTCTGAGCGAGGGACCAGCGAGTTTCGCGATTTTGGCGGAGCAAGCCTTAGAAAAACAAGAAATTATTCACCGGAACGGAAAAACAAGGCCATTTACCAACCTTTAATAAATACGCTGAATAGTTACACCTTGTTTTTTTAATAAGATGTAACCCGAAAAGGATCAATACATTATCTTGTACCACAAAAAACCTAAAACACAATATATCGGTTCAGGTTTTTTGAGTCAAGGAGAGACACGAGAATAATTAAAAAGGAGGATCAGGTGAATAATAAAAAAAGGGAAATAATTAGAATTCAAAAAACAGTTGCAGCACCATCCTGTCTGCATCATTGTGGGCAATGTCGTTCCTGCGCACAAAATCCCCGGACCAGAAGTGACCGTAAAAGGCCATAATCCTGAGCCACTTTACAGGATGACACTTGAGGATAATGTCAAGCTCGTTTCCAATATGATCATATCTGTTAGCAGCCACCTTGTAGCCAAAATATGCCCACTTGTCAGCCTTCTTGTCCAAATGAAAATCGTGAAAGGCCATCCGCAGGTTGTATCCGACCCAGGGTTCAAAACGGAAATCAACATGGTTGTCCACCATGTTGCTCCATGACATGAGGTCCATTATACCGTAATGGCCGCCGTCTGTTGTTCCAAAGGGCCTGGTAAATGTCTTGACAGTGCCGTCATCAGGGTCTGAATCACCGCTGGCATATACACGCCCAAGCATTATTTTGGGAGAAAACATGATATCTTTGAAAAACCACCCGAGTTTAAGCACGTAGGCCTGGGCATTTATATCAAGATTTGCATCATGCCTCACAATGAAGCGGCCAGTCTTCCTGGCAAGGGTTATGTCATACACAAAGCCGTTTTCACTGGTCCTGAATGCCCTGGCACCAAAATAATAGCTGTCTTCCTTCTTGTTATTATTGTAATACCTGCCATATTTCCATGAAAAAAAGGGATTTAAGGTCATGAGCCTTTTGAATTTCCACTGCCCGTAAACGCCAACGCCCTGATACTCGTGCTTTGAAAAAAGGCTCAGTGAATCCGGATCCTGCCTCTTTGTCTGCCCGTACCAAAGATCAAGGAAATTCTCTTGATATCTCAAGGAGTAACGTGCTGCATCCCACAGCCAGCCAACCGAGTTGGTGGTGGCTCCTGGACCGAAAATGCGATTGTCACCAAATCCTATAATCTGCCTTCCAAGAATGAGCCTTGATTCCTCTGTTCCAAGCCCCTTTAATGCAATGTAGAGTTCATAAGGCTCAAAATATTCCCTGTAAGGGTCCATTACATATTCCTGGTCAGTACCCTTGTTTTTAATGAAATCCTCTGTCTTAAGCGAAGTACCCCACGCCCTGGAATCATACATATCAAAACGCCATGCCCAGTATTTCCCCTCCCATGAAAAGCCGAAAACAGCCCTCTGAATTATGAAATTGTCGTTGGACTCCCCCTGTTTTTTCCCGGACGAATTTATGCTGTCTTTTCCGTATGCCTTTTTGTTATAACCATTCCATATCTCAAAACGGTCCCGGATCTTCAGGTCGTGGTTTATGTCAGACAGCTTGAAATCAGACCAGGCGTGAGCAGGGAGGGAAAAAGAGATGAGCAATGCGGCAAGGAAGATGGTCAGCGGCAAGAGAGGGGAAGGTATATTTGTCTGGAAATTTTGGTGGTCAGAATACACTGTTTTTTCCGCTTTTCCTCTCCTGGATTCCAGTAATAAACGGGCTTAATTCCAGTTTTTTAGATTGGGCTTACACACTTCGAAACTTCGTACATCAATATTCAGATTCATCCCACAAGTGCTAACATTAAATGATGAACGGCCTCGATTTTAAAGTATAGAAACCCTTTTCGTCCTTTCATACTAGAACAAAAATAGCATATATTACACTGCCAGATAAGATAAACTTTAGGATATCTGCCAACTGGCAAGCGAATCAGCTTCATTGTCAAGGACTCGCAGTACAGGGAGTCGAGTCACCTCCGCCTTGTATCTGCAATACCATGTAGATAGATAAGTTCGGTCAAAAAAGGCTCCGCCATCGGGATTAATGTTCTGGGGGGAGGTAGTGACATATTGGATTGGTTGAAACGGGGGTAAAAATCAATAAGGAGTGTCACTCTGAAAGACTCGTAATAAACTGAACAGGCATAAAAAAACGGCACATGCGGAAACATTTCCGCATGTGCCGCAACAAACCCCAAAATATAAACCTAAAGAATATTAAAGAGAGGTTCCAAAGGCTTCGGCGATCTGACTGACTGTTACAGGGTTGATGCCATACTGGTCAGAGGCGGCATTAAAGAGGTCAAGCCCGTCAACATCACCGTCAAAATCAAGATCCCAGTAAAGAGGATCAAATGCAGGCGCAATGATGGCCACATTATCAAATTCCGCCCTGACATACGCCTCACCATCACCATGACCATCAGCCACAACCCCCAACCTCCAATCCTTTACAGAAGGGGGATATACAGGTGTGGCAATTTCCTGCTCATGCACCTCATTATTGCAACGGAAAAACAGGGAGTTTTCCTTTAACTCAATGGAGAACCTGTATTCCCTTCCCGGCTCCAGAGGGGTGGCAAAGCCATGCCTGCTTTCGGTATAGGCGGTACAGTCTGCATTATTGCAACGTAAAGTCTTGTAACCCATGCGATAACCATACACCTCATCGTAAATCAGCCCTATGGACGCATTGATATTGCCCTCTTCACCATTGTAATCCGTTTCATACATGTCATTATAAAAAAAGCCGGAGAGAAAAGCAGTAGTACTGGCTTCACCGGTTGCAACTGCTCCAGGACTGAAAGCAATATCAGCCCCAAAATATGTCGCATCCAGAACATTTTCTTCCACAATTGATGTCTGGGTTTTCTTCCTGCCGTCCATAAAATGTCTGCTGAGGACCAGTTTTCCGTCCCTGATAATGCGTACCCTGTCAAGTTTTGCCCATTTTCCGGGATCCAACAGGGACTCTTCGAAATCATCGTAAACTTCTTCCTGGTTATTGATTCTGACATTATCAAATGCTGCATATATATATGAAACACCTGTTCCCTCAGGCCCTATCATCAGTGTTGTCAGAGACTTGAAACTTTTGCTAGGTGGACCAGTCGGAGAAGATGCGGTTCCGTTAAAGGCTTCGTAATTGCCATTCTGGTCAGCGATAGAGAAACTGAACTCGTTGGTATCAGGATTATAGGAAATTTTCAGGTGGTATAGTTCTTGTTCTTGGATGGCCATTTCAAAATAGTGACGAAAACTTTTGTTTGGATCTGAGTAATCTATAACCCGGCATGCGGCCCTTGGAGTGTCATAATCCCTCTTGCCTAACCCTATATAAGCGTAAACATCTCCTCTTTCAGCCTGGTAAAAAAAGCCTTCAATGGTTGTTCCTATTATAACCTCAGAGTCCGAATTATACCCACCGAGATATACAACATCTGCCTCTATGGTGTTAATATCATTGGGGTTCTGAAAGGACAGATAATTTTTAAGACCATAGGGCGAAGCAGTTCCCCTGATTCCTGATATGAGAAGCCCGTTAGATGGAGTCCTTACCTTTTCAAGATCTGTCCACTTTGCCGCATCTATATGTAAATCAGAAAAATCATCATACAGATTTTCAGGTATGGAACCTATGTCAGTAAGGCCATAGGCAAATGTACCAACCAGGAAAAACAACAATACGCTCAAATAAACAATAAATCGTTTCATTCTCTCCTCCTGCATAAAAACATAAATGTACGCAGGCATGGTTTCTCCCCAAACCAGCCCAAAATTTGATTAAACCAATAAGGTTTGCAATCAATATACCAATACAGATCTATTCTTTTAATGCTATGATAGCCACATTTTTCTCAAAACATGAAAGAATCTGCCCTGGATATGGACAAA
>JALWJV010000156.1 GCA_026996955.1 Deltaproteobacteria bacterium | reverse complement strand
AATAACTCCTGCCCTAATCACAGGTGCCTTTGCAGAGCGCATAAAGTTCTCGGCCTTTTTGATTTTTACAGTTTTGTGGAGCACCCTGGTCTATTTTCCTGTATGTCACTGGGTATGGGGCGGAGGCTGGATAAGCCATCATGGCGGCCTTGATTTCGCCGGCGGTACAGTCATTCACATAAACTCCGGTGCTGCAGCACTGGTGGCTGCGTTGCTGGTTGGCAAAAGAAAAGGGTGGGGCAAGGAGGCAATGCACCCTCATAATCTTGGTATGACACTCCTTGGCGCAGGAATTCTCTGGTTTGGCTGGTTTGGATTTAACGCCGGTTCAGCCTTGGCCGCAGATGGTATTGCTGCAAATGCATTTCTTACAACTCAGATTGCAGCAGCCTGCGCAGCTCTTTCCTGGGTATTTGCAGAATGGATTGTCATGAAAAAACCCACAACCCTTGGTGCTGCCTCTGGTGCAGTAGCTGGCCTAGTGGCAATAACCCCGGCATGTGGTTTTGTTACCCCGGTTGCTGCCATTATCATTGGGTTGGTCGGTGGTGTACTCTGCTACGCTGCAGTGCTCATGAAAAACAGGATCGGCTATGACGATGCCCTTGATGTTGTAGGTGTGCATGGCGTGGGCGGATTCTGGGGAGCGCTTGCTACAGGACTCTTTGCCACTACGGCAGTTAACTCTGGCGGTGCAAACGGGCTGTTTTACGGAAATCCTGGGCTGCTTATGACCCAGTTCCTTGATGCAGGGATCACTATAATCTACTCAGTAGTTGTATCATTCATTATTCTCAAGGGCATTGACGTTGTAATAGGGCTTCGAGTTGATGTTGAAGATGAGGTTCAAGGCCTGGATCTCACACAGCACAGTGAGATTGGGTACACCTTGTAAACAATACCTGTAAAAATCAAAAAAACTTATAGAAGCCACCATGTCAGTTTTCTGATTGACATGGTGGCTTTTTAATTATTTCACATATCTTTTTGTTTTTTCGTTCTTTTTTGTTTCCGTTTCTTTTAAAAGTCCGTGCTTGCTAACCACTGAGTGAACGATGAAATATGAAGCCCACTTATGACCCTTGGCCTTAAGGCGCTTGTTTGCCTCAGAAATGGCCTGATTTGGCTTCAAGCCTGCGGAAAGGGCTTTGGTATATTCCTTGATGCAAAGGGCCTGCATGCGGTCAGATTTCTGCTTGCTTTTGGCCTTGCATTCAGGCGCACGGGCTTCCTTGAGGGCAAGGGCGTGCATCTCCCTTGTCTTCATGTGACGAAACAGAGTTGTCAGGGCTTTCAGGATATTTCCGAATGACCCCAGAATTTCCGGGGACATTGTTAGACGGATTTCAATCTGATCCGGGGTGAGAGGGGTAATATCCCTCACTTGTGGCAGGGCGTCGTCTATGGACGGAATGTCGCATAATATACATTATGTAAAATAAATACCATTAAAGAACCAACTGGCTGATTATATACAAAATATCCAACTGGCTGTTTTTATAAGAAAAATATATCTAATTTAACACAAAAGATTGGAGGAGATGGGGAAAACGGCTTATACGCTGTTATACAATCACGTATTTCTTGCGTTTTACGTATGGCTTTGTCTTTCAGTACTTTGAAAGCCGGCCAATTTTTTTGTTGATATCTGCAGCAAGAAGCGCCTGGCTTCTGATGTTCTTTATATCCTTTATCATTTCCTGATTTTCAGGAGTTTCATCCATATTAAGGAGTAAAAGCTCCAGACGTCCCATTATGATCTGAAGCGGTTGATTCAACTGATGGGCTGTAGAGCCTATGGCATCAAGCATGCCTTTGAGTTTGTTGCTCTCCATCTGGCCGTTTTTTGCTTTTACTGCACTGAAACCATAACGCAGTATTGGCCAGAGCAGTTCAGGATCCGGCATTGATGGAAGGTGGATATCACAGGGAATGTCAGACTCATCCGCTGAGAAAACAGGCATGCTTTCATCTTGAACCCAAACTATATATGTGTTGCCTAATTTCCTATTAAAACGTATTTTTTGCGTTAGGTCCTGTTTCTCACTTAGTACAAGAAGAGGACCAAGTACCACTACAGATGCACTTTTTTCACTATCGTTATCCTCCATAACTGATAAAACTTCGTCAGGTGAAACGCTTATTGCCCGGACCGTATCACCACCAAGGCTATTGATGCTTTCGACTATGCCCTGATCAGTACCTGTAAATATGATTTCTCCTGCTGGTAAACACGTTTTCTCTTTTTGGGGCTTGAGATCAACAGCCTGGCATTTTTTATCACGTTCCAGATCTTTTTCCAGCTCTTTTGCAACCTCCTTGGCATCCTTAGAGACACTGGCATCAAGGCTGATTACTCCGATAGATAACGCCAGTTCATTGGAGAGTGTTTTGTTCATAGCAGAGCAGATCTTTCTTTTAAGCCTGAGGGCCGCGGCCTCCCCGCCGGCTTCATGGGTGTCAGGCATAATCACAGTGAACTGGTTATTACTATAATGAAATGCGCTGTCGCTTGTTCTGAGTTGACTTACAATTTCCTGCTCCAGTCTCTCAAGGTCCTCTCCCTCAAGTTCTTCTTCTGGCTCTATTAATAATAGGGTAATTCTATGAGCATATCGTCTTACTCTGGCGATCTCCCTTTCGAGTTCTTCAAAAAATGTATCCCGGTCCTTTAGAGCCAAGCTGGATGCCTTATGCATGATTCGTTTTAATCTCCAGGTTAAAAGGTATAGAACTGCGTTGGTTATGTAATAAATTCATGGTCTAATCATTTTTTATAAAAAACCCATATCCTTATAATCGGCATGAATGTTCTGGGCATTAAGCTGTACTTGAACTCAAAGATCACTTACCCATATAACATCTCAGTTCTTATCAATATCTTCGATCTTGGGAATGGAAAATGATATTGTCGTCCCCTCGCCTTTTTTGCTCTTTACCCACACCTCTCCCCTGTGTGCCTCTACTATGCTCTTTACCACTGCAAGCCCCACTCCTGTCCCATCATCAGAACCTTTACTTTTTTCCATTGCCGAAGACCGGTAAAACGGATCAAAGATATATGGCAGGTCCTCTTCAGGGATACCTGGTCCTTCATCCTTCACACTGCACAGTATGTAACGGTTATGATCTTCTACTGTAATGTCAATGACAGTGCCTGGGGGCGAGTACTTAATGGAGTTGTCAATCAGGTTTACCAGAACCCGCTCTATCTGTTCCTTGTCCACCATCACTATTACATTTTGTTCCGGGGTGTGGATCTTTAGCTGCATGTTCTTTGATGACAGTTTTTCCTCAAATTCATCAGCAATATCATAGATGATTTTTTCAAGGCTGCATTTTTCCAGGGAGAGTTTTATCTCCCCTGCCTCCATGCGCAGGATATCAAGGAACGAATGGATATGATTATCAAGTTTTTTAAGCTCATTTTCAATAACAGAGAGATAGTGGCGCTGCTTTTCATTAAGCGGCCCGGCCTTTCCAAGAAGCAACCTTGAAAGGAATCCCCCGGCTATTGCAACCGGTGCCTTGAGGTCGTGGGCAAACATGGAGATAAGAATCCTGTGTTTTTGACGCATCCGCTTCTCAGAGGAAATATCACGAAACATCTTTACCATGCCGCAGATATGGTTTTCCTTGTCAAGAAGCGCTGAATCAAAATACAGAATGGGGATGCGTTCTCCTGACTTGGATATGAGGATAGCCTCCTTTACATCGGCATCAGGAGTGGAGGGTGTTGATGATAGATACTCCTCTACCTTTTCCACAGGCTGGGTTATCATGTCAAACAGTCCCCCACCCATCTCTCCGCAGCACTTACCCAACAGGTCAGTCCTGCTGTAGCCGGTCAGCCTTTCTGCCGCAGGATTTACCTCAATTATATGGCCTCCCTTATCGAATATAATGATTCCAACCGGAAGGCTGTTGATAACCAGCTTATAAATTTCATTATGATCTAATGAATCAAGGATCTGTTTATCCATATCTGCGGCCTCAATTACTGTTTGACATACGTTTACAGCAGGGAACAGTTACTTTGATTGCAGAGTCTTCAGAAAATTTTCTGCTATTTCATCAAATATCTTTGAAGCCTCACTCTCCCTGTCCAGAGTAACAGGTTTTCCCTTGTCGCCACCTTCACGTATTGCAGGATCAAGGGGGATCTTACCCAACAGCGGAAGTTTGAATGCCTTTGCGATTTTCTCCCCTCCCCCGCTTCCAAATACCTCCATCACTTCATCACTTCCTGGAATCTTCAGATATGACATATTTTCCACAATACCGCTTACAGGAACATCATGGGTTTTAAACAGGGCGATGGACCGCCGTACATCCTCAAGGGCAACCCGTTGAGGCGTTGTTACCACAATGACTCCGGAAATTGGTATTGTGGATGATACGGTAAGGGGCGCATCACCGGTGCCAGGCGGAAGGTCAACAACCAGATAATCAAGCTCTCCCCATGCCACATGGCCAAGAAACTCCTTTATGGCCTTGTTCACCAGGGGACCACGCCAGATTACAGGAGTGCCCCGCCCTGCCAGGGTTGCCGTTGACATAAGTTTCACACCATATTTTTCAAGGGGTATAAGCATTCCACCTGAGCCCACAGGCCGTTCCTTTGTGCCCATCATCAGGGGAATATCAGGCCCGTGCATATCGGCATCCAGTATGCCTGTCTTGTAGCCCTTTGCAGCAAGAGTCATGGCAAGATTGACAGAAACGGTACTTTTACCTACCCCGCCCTTGCCGCTTGCCACAGCAACCACATTTTTTACCTGCTTCATCCCCTCCATTTCTGATGGTGCCCTGCCGAAAACCTTGGCCCGCTGTTCCGAGGTCATGGTGGTAATCACAACCTTTGCCTCTTCAATTCCCGGAAGGTCCAAAAGCGCAGAACGCACCTCCTCCTTGATCTGATCCTTGTAAGGACAGCCTGCCATGGTAAGTGCCACGGTTACCCGAACCGCAGGACCGGCAAGTTCCACGTTCTGAATCATTCCAAGCTCAACTATTCCTTTACCCAGTTCCGGGTCCTTGATATGCTTCAGGGCATCAAGGACTTTTTCTTTTGTCAGCTCCACGTTATTGCTCCTCTCTCCTGTGCACTATTTGTTCACGATATATAAAAATTCCTAGATTGAGCGATTGTCGGATTTGCTGCCATTACAGACAGATGGTAATCAAGTTTCAATATAAACCTGGTGCACCTCATCGGTCTTGTAATTATATTGTTTGTGTATAAAATTTTTTAAGACATAGAAGGTGAAAA
>JALWJV010000155.1 GCA_026996955.1 Deltaproteobacteria bacterium | reverse complement strand
GCCTTGGGCGGCTCAAAAAAGTATTCGCCTGAAAGGGCAAGGCTCAAGATATCTCTGGTCTTGTCCACATAGATATAGTTTTCTTCAGGATCAACCAGTTCTGAAAATTTCTGGATGCCTATTGGAAGCCTCTTCATGGTATTATAATATCAAGGCGTCTGGTAATATGGCCACTACCTGTCTCATCTTCATTTTTCTTTATACAGAGTGTTAAGAAACCGCATCCTAAAAAATGATAGTCTGTCAACAACTGCAAGCACCTTGCTGAATCCCGTTCATTCCATGTAGTCAAAAATGGGAAAAAGTGCCTGAAAAAATTTATTTTTCCGCCTTTTTGGAATGGCATCTTTTTTTAATATCGGTTTATTCTATTTTGCGTAGCATTTGCTTCCTGACTGCTGCCTTATGACTATTAATGATACTGCAAACAGCCTGATGATTTTTAAAACCGACACCAACTACAGACATATCCTTCATGTTGACATGGATGCCTTTTATGCGTCCGTGGAACAGGTGGATCAGCCTGACCTCAAGGGAAAACCTGTAATAATTGGCAAGGGCAAACGGGGAGTGGTGTCTGCTGCCTCATATGAGGCCAGGAAATTCGGTGTGCATTCTGCCATGCCCATTTTCGAAGCCAGGCGGCTGTGTCCAAAAGGTGTATTCCTGCCGGTAAGGATGAGTCGCTACAGGGAGGTGTCACGAATGATCATGGCTATCCTTGGAAAGTACACTCCGCTCCTGGAGAAAGCTTCAGTGGATGAGGCGTATCTTGATGTTACGGGCACGGAAAGGCTTTTGGGAACACCTGTTCAGGTTGCAGAGAGTATAAAGAACCAGATCGGAAGAGAAACCGGGCTTACATGCTCAATAGGTATGGCACCAAACAAATTTCTTGCAAAGATCGCATCTGACCTTGAAAAGCCAGACGGACTTACGGTGATCCCTCATGAAAAGGTCAAGGATTTTTTGAGATACCTGCCTGTGCAGAAGATTCCAGGGGTGGGCTCAAGGACCCTTGATATACTGAAGGGCCTTGGGGTTGTTTACGCAACAGACATACTTCGGATTCCTGAAGATTTTCTCATTCGGAAACTTGGCAAGGCGGGACGCGAACTTATTGACAGGGCCAGAGGCATGGATGACTCCCCGGTAATCCCTGCTTCCGAGCCCAAATCATTCAGCGCCGAACATACCCTTTCTGATGATACCTGCGATATGGAAGAGATAAGAAAGCATCTGCTTGTCCAGTCAGAACGTGTTGGCCAGGACCTCAGACTGCATGGTTATTCCGGCAGGACCATCACTTTGAAAATCAAGTTTGCGAACTTCAGGACAATCATCCGCAGCAGGACATTCCAGGATCACACATCAAGCACTTCAGAGATATACCGCAGGGCAACAGAGCTTCTGGACCAGGTTGATGTGCGCCAGAAGGTGCGCCTGGTAGGAGTGGGAGTGTCCAATCTAAGCCGTGGAATCAGGCAGCTTTCAATGCTTGACAGCAGGCGGCAGGAAAAAGAGATGGCCCTTGATAATGCAGTTGACAGACTGAGGCAGCGGTATGGGACATCTATACTTATGCGGGGCAGTATCGTGGAAATGGTACGGAAAAATGATGAGAAAGGACAGGAAAAATAATCCGACACGGATCTCTGTACGGGCATATCCTGTCAAACACATCACAACAATAAATATCATGATACGGAGGATAATAATGGCGAATCTACGTTACCACCCAGCGGCAATGACAACTAAACAGGCCTCAATCTATTTGTCAGAACGAGGCTTTCCGGTCAAGTCATCTACTCTTGAAGTATGGCGCTGTAAGAAGAGAGGGCCCAAGTTCAAGAAGGTAATGTCCAGGGTCTTCTATGAAAAAGAATGGTTGGATTCCTTCCTGGAAGGCGTACCCGTAAAGGTATTTGATCCGCATACTGGGGAATTGCGGTGATTCATGTAAATGCACTCAAATGGAATACACAGGCCTCTGCTTCTAATAGCATGGGCCTTATTTTTTGCAGGGAGATTTTTTAATGCTGGTGGAAGGATCGCAGGAGGTGACTAATAGGTGACTAAAAAGAAAAGGAGTCACGGCTTGTTTGCCGTAACCCCTTGAATTTACTGGGGTGAGCGATGAGATTTGAACTCACGACCTTCGGGGCCACAACCCGACGCTCTGACCAGCTGAGCTACGCCCACCGTATGTAATCCTGATGGCTGGCCCATCAGGAATGTTCGCTCTTTTTAATGTCAGGCATGCCTGATGTCAAGTATTTTTGACCTGTTTTGGAAAGGCGATTCAGGAACTTTTCTTATTGCCATTCTAGCCAGGAATCACCAGCTCCCTGAGCCATGCTTCAACACTGGCACGGGGCGGCAGTCTTCCGGAACAGAGCACCTTGCGGCCTATTACAAGCGCAGGGGTCTGAATGACCCCGTACTTCCATATCTCATCCAGGTCTCTTACATGCTCTATATCAGCAGGCACACCATGCTCAGATAGAATTGAGATCACCATCTCTTCCAGGGTATTGCAGCTTACGCAACCTGGCCCCAGAATCCTTATCTGTCTGTTATCATCATCTTCCTGCCCTTCCCCCTCTTGGGTCTCACGAATCCATAAAGCCTCAAGTGCTTCAAGGTATTTGGACTCAGCCGAGGCAGGGACATAATTTCTCTGCTTTACCCTTTCCAAAATCTTAAGCGCTGCATCACGCGGAGTTATCTCCTGCCTTGCAGCCTGTTTTTTTAGATCTGCTATGGCTCCCTCAACACCAACAAGACCAACTGGTGTGCCACCAATTTTAAGCGTTATTGCCATAATATATTCCTTGTGAAGCCAGCCTTAAAAAAAATTCTGCCTCATTACTTCTCTCGTCTCTCACGCTGCCTGAAAATTATACGAACAGGAACATCGGGAAGCTCCAGTTCCTCTCTGAACCGGTTAATCAGAAAACGCCTGTACTGATCAGGTATTTTATCAGGATAATTTGCAAAAATCACAAAAGTTGGCGGCCTTACCGCAACCTGTGTAGTGTAATAAAGTTTAAGGTGATGCCCCTTTGAAATTGGAGGATTACGCCTTGCCACTGCCCTTTGCAATATCCTGTTTGCCCTGCCTGTGGAGCAGGTTGCATTATACTGGGTGTCAATACGGTCAATCAAGGGGAATATACGTTCCACCCTCTTGCCTGTAAGTGCAGAGATGTTCAGATGGGGCGCATAGGGTATGAAGCGCTTTGCCCGCTTGAGCTCTTCGTTTCTTAACTTGACCAGGTGAGAATCCTTCTGGATAAGGTCAAACTTGTTGTACAATGTGACACATGCCTTTCCATACTGTTCTGTATAACCAATAAGTTTCTGATCCTGATCAGTTATGCCCTCGGTTGCATCAAGCACCACAAGGGCTATGTCACAGTCCTTAACAGCATCTATTGCCTTAATAATACTGAACTTTTCAATCTTATCCCTGACCCGTGCCCTTCGTCTTATTCCAGCAGTGTCTGTAAAGACAATATCCCGGGCATTTTCCCTATGAAGCAGGGTATCAACTGCATCACGGGTTGTTCCAGGCATGTCTGCTACGATCATGCGCTCATGCCCGGCAAAACGATTCAAAAGGGATGACTTCCCAACATTGGGCCGGCCAATGATTGAAACACGTATGGGCTGGTCATCATCAGGAAGGCCAAGCTCGGAAGTTATATCATCACCTTCTGTTATGCTTGGGTCGCCAGCCCTTGCCCCATGGACACCCTGCTTCGCCTCCATTCTGGAAAAGCCTAGCTTCTCAAGCATTTCTCCGGCATCATCCAGAAGGGCTGTAACCCCCCGGCCGTGGGCCGCTGATATTGGATACAGCCTCTCCACTCCCAGGCTGTAAAATTCCGCCGCGTCCATCTCCTGGTGCCTGTTATCAACCTTGTTCACTATATAAAATACGGGCTTTCCCATTGCCCTTAGCATTCGGGAAATATCCTCATCAACAGGCGTAAGCCCTTCCCTTCCGTCCATAAGGAAAAATATGATGTCAGCCTGCTCCACAGCCTTCATGCTCTCCCTTGATACAAGGGCTGAGATATTTTCAGGTGAGTTGGTATCCTCAAGCCCGCCGGTATCTATTATCTCTGCAGGAATTCCACCAAGGCTCACCACTGCATACCGGCGGTCCCTTGTAACTCCGGGCAGAAAATCCACAAGGGCGTCACGGGAACGTGTAAGCCTGTTAAAAAGCGTTGATTTACCCACGTTTGGCCGCCCGGCTAACGCAATGAACGGTTTTCTTTCATTCTTGCCTGATGTCATGTCTTCCTGCTCTATTTCATGTAAGGTCCTGCAAGCCTGCCAAAGTCTGCTATAAACAGAGGGTTGGCTCTATGCAGGACAACACGAATGTTGGAGATAGGGAAAGTAATATGTTAAACATAGATTGAGCGATTGTCGGATTTGCTGCAGATCCGCGAAAGAGGAATTCCCATAATAGTTGGCTATATGGGTATTCCTCTGACAAAGGAGATGCAGTAAATACGGCAATCCCGAAGGGTTTCAAAACTGGAAAGCTACAATCCACTCAATTCCTTTTAATTTCATTAAAAAAACATTTTTCCAGATTTTGAAACGCTCAATCTATGTTAAACTGTCTGAACAGTAAGGGCCTGATTAAGCTTGGAACTCTGTCAGTTTAATAAAATTTCAACAATTTCCAACCCCGGTATGCACTTAATAAGATAATCTGGCTCACTCCAGAGTATGAGCGGAAACTAAAAACGGAGCATAACAATGGAAGTCCTGCAGCTTCTTGCATCTGCCCTTGGCATATCTGCCATGGCTGGCATAAATCTTTACCTTTCTGTTTTTGCCACAAGCCTTGCCCTTAACATGGGCTGGCTTCACCTCTCACCCCAGATGCAGTCACTTCAGGTACTTGGGGACCCTTCAATAATGATGATTGCAGGATTTCTCTACTTCCTGGAATTTTTCGTGGACAAGATACCAGGGCTTGATTCACTCTGGGATGCCGTGCACACAGCCATAAGGCCCCTTGGGGCAATGTTAATGAGCCTTGCCCTGCTGGGCCAGACTGACGTAACTCTGGAGATCATAACCGCCCTGCTCTGCGGGGGTGTAGCCCTTAGCACCCACGCTACAAAAATGGGAATAAGGGCAATAATAAACACCTCGCCAGAGCCATTTTCAAACATCGCGGCAAGTGTTTCCGAAGATGTAATGGTGGCTGGAGGACTTGCCCTTTCATTTTATCACCCCATTGCAGCAGCCGTCTGTGTTATAATA
>JALWJV010000154.1 GCA_026996955.1 Deltaproteobacteria bacterium | reverse complement strand
GAAAGCTCCTGCCATGCTGCTTCATCCTCTCCTGACTGTATATTTTCAGCACCTGAGCAGAAGGACACTAAGCCCCACAGCAGTAAAAAACCCAGGCAGAAACACGATATTTTTGTTTTGACACACAACATGACATCTACTGCAAAATAGCAAGACGGATGCCATGCAGAGATAAAATTCTTGGAATTGCAAAGAGATATGGCAAACAGACACTAAGGGATAATAAATTTTACAGACAGCCTGTTCAGATTGTCAGTGTGGCTAACGCTACATTTCGTGTACCAATGCGTTTCCTGGCACAAAATGTATTAACATGCGCATTTTTGAAGCTTTTGGCGCGGCATTATGTTTTTTACAGGAAATAAATGCTTATTTACCACAATGACAGGTGGCAAAACCGGTATTTTAATGAAAAATGTCAAAAAAACCGGAGTTAAACTTGATGGATACAGCAGGAAAACACAAAATTAGTCAATTCAATGACGCTTTTATCAAACTTAAACACCCAGCAATCCGGCACGGCGCATGGCATGCACAATGTCAGGAGAGCTGTGAAGCTCCATGCCCTCCGGAATGTTCAGGGCAGAGCTCCCGGACTTTGGCAGGACACAGGACGAAAAGCCCAGGCGTGATGCCTCCCGCAGCCGTAACTCGCTCCTGCCCACCGCCCGCAACTCACCGGTCAGGCTTATCTCCCCAAACATTGCCATTGTTTCAGGGACAGGCTGCTCCTGCACGCTTGACACAACAGCGGCAATGATTCCAAGGTCTGCAGCAGGCTCAGCAATCTTAAGTCCGCCTGCCACATTTACAAATATATCGTACTCCTGAAGCTGTATACCCAACTGACGCTGGGCAACTGCTGTAAGCATGGCAAGGCGGTTTGAGTCAATGCCGGTAGTGGTGCGGCGGGGCATGGCCATATTTGAAGGTGTAACAAGCGCCTGTATTTCAACCATTATTGGCCTGGTACCCTCAAGGCACGGGACAGTAACTGCGCCTGCAACCGGATTTGAGTGATCACCCATAAAGAGACGTGAGGGGTTTGTCACCTGCCTCAACCCCTTGCCGGTCATCTCAAAAACCCCTATCTCAAAGGAGGGACCATAGCGGTTCTTTACAGTACGAAGCAGCCTGAAGCTGTGGCTCCTGTCTCCCTCAAAGTAGAGCACTGTATCAACCAGGTGTTCCAGGACCCTTGGACCGGCAATGGCGCCATCCTTTGTGACATGGCCCACAATCACCGTGGGTATGGCCATGGTCTTTGCAATCTGCATTATAATGGCAGTGGATTCACGGACCTGAACCACACTGCCAGGGGCGGAAGAAATACCTGGTGCACTCATTGTCTGAATGGAATCAACTGCAAGAAAACCCGGTTTGAGCTCCTTTACCGTTGCCTGAATCTTTTCAAGACTGCACTCACACATGCTCCAGAGCCCCTCAGGGCATGTGCCAAGACGTTCTGCACGCATACGAATCTGGGACAGCGACTCCTCCCCGCTTACATAGAGGACCTTCATCCCGCGGCGGGAAAGACGCATCAGTATCTGGAGAAGAAGCGTTGACTTGCCGATTCCAGGCTCACCGCCCAGAAGCACCAGGCCGCCTGGCACAAGCCCGCCTCCAAGCACCCTGTCAAGCTCCTCCACCTCAAGGGGAATACGGGATTCTGAACTTTCTGTATCAACGGTTGAGAGCTGGACCGGGTTGTCAGGGCCGGTAAAGATTGCGCTTCGGTGGGCTGCCGGTGTTTCATGCACCTGTTCTTCAAGGCTGTCCCACTGCCCGCAGGAAGGACACTTTCCAAACCACCTCAGGGAGACGTGGCCGCAGGAGCTGCAGAGATATTCGGTCTTGTTCTTTGTTTTTCTGGGCATATCAGACTATTAAACCCATAATCTCCTCTGGCCGCTCAACCAAAGCGTCTGCACCGTTTTCCTCAAGCTCATCCCTCTCCCTGAACCCCCAGAGAACCCCAACGGCAAACATGCCCGCTGCCCTTGCCGTCTGCATGTCTATGGCTGTATCTCCAACATACAGGGTCTTTTCAGCAGGAATGCCTGTTTCCTGCACGATCTCAAGTGCACCTGCCGGGTCAGGTTTTTTTGGGATGCCCTCCCGCTCGCCCAGGACCTGTGCAAAGGTAAAAGAGGGCAGAAACCTGTTTACACACATCAAGGTAAAATCATGTATCTTGTTTGAAAGCACAGACATTATAATCTGATGCCTCTGAAGCCCCTCCAAAAGCTCCGGTATCCCTGGGTAGGGCCTTGTGTTCACTGCCCAGTTCTGACTATAATCATCCAGAAATTCCCTGAGACATTCCTTTATGACTTCCGGGGTGCGGGCATCGCGGGGTACAGCCCTTTCAATGAGCCTGGTTGCGCCGTTTCCAACAAACTTCTTGTAGGCAGATTCAGGGTGTTCCGGCCATCCGTGTGCCTTGAGCACCCTGTTCATGGCATCTCCCAGATCCTTCAGGGTATCAAGAAGTGTTCCGTCAAGGTCAAAAATGACAGCATCAAATTTCCTGTCTCTTTTCATTTGGCAGCGCCTCCCTCCTCTGCTGAAACCGCCCTCCTGATAGTCTCATAAAGTTCATCAAGATCAATGGGTTTTTCTATGCACCAGGCGATTCCTGCCTTGCGGTAGGCCCGCCTGTGACTTGCCCAGGAATGTGCTGTAAGTGCGATAACCGGTGTATGAGCATTCAAGGTATTTTTTCTGATAACCTCCGCTGCCTCCATACCGTTCATATCCGGAAGCTCAATATCCATCAGAATCACATCATATTGAGATGAAGAGGCTGCCTCAACAGCACTGTTTCCGGTGGATACCCCTGTGACATCCATATCAGCCATCTCAAGGAGCTGTCTTGCTATCTGCCTGTTAATGGCATTATCCTCAACCAGGAGAATTCGAAGGCCACGCAGATCATCAGGGGGCCTATCATCTGCCTCATAACCGTGCCCCAGGGTTTCCCCTGAATCCTCGCTTATCATCTTGTATATCTTTTCAAGAAGCGGCTCTGTCTTTACGGGCTTCATTATAAAACCCGTATTTATCTCTCCGCCGGCGCGGCCGTCTGACCCTCCCTCTGCGTTAAATTTCCGCTGATGCACCATTCTCATCATCATCAGGGCAGGCATTCCCATTATAATCACTGGCACAGAACAACCGGCTGCCCTGATGCGTCGTGTCAACTCAAGGCCGTCTATTCCAGGCATGCTCCAGTCAATAAGCATGATATCCCAGTTACAACCTTCTGCTTTGTCAGAACCGGCGCTGTCCGTACGGCCAAGGACATCAACCCATTCATTACAGGTCTCAACCCTGCACCCAAGGCGTTCAAGCATTCCAGCAACCACCCCTGCTGCAAGCCTGCTGTCATCAAGCACAAGCACCCTTAACCCCTGGGTTAGCCTTGGGCTGATGTTAACCGGGCGGGGCTGCCGCTCCACGCAGGCCAAGGGAATTACACATCTGAATGTAATGCCTCCATCTGTTGTGGCATTAACATCCATGTGACCTGACATCCTCTCAACTATACGCCTGCAGATTGGAAGCCCCAGGCCGGAGCCAGCTGACGTTGCACCTTTTGATCGCTCAAGAGGGTCAACATACTCCAGAAGCCCCTTTGCCTCGCTGTCTGTAAAGCTGCTATCAAGACAGGAGATGGCTATCTCCAGCAGATACTCATCATTTCCGGACATGCGCCCGCCGGCTTTAAGGAGTATCTCCCTGCCGTTCAGCCATTTTATATTGTAGTGAACCAGGTGTGTTACAAGCTGCCGTATGCGTGTGGGAGAACCCTTCAAAAGTGCAGGGAGCTCCGGAGAGGTATCGAGCACCAGCTCCGCCTTCTTCTTGAATGCCAGCTCTCCGCACGCATCACATACCTCGTTTATAAGAAGGGCAGGGGAGAACTCCCTGTATTCAGGCTCAAGCTCATTTTCTTCAAGCATTGAAAGGTCAACAATATCATTTATTAACTCTACCAGGGTGGTGGTTGCCTTCTCAATGGTGATTATGTAATCAAGGAGCTCTTCAGAAAGGTCCTTACGCAGGGCAAGGCCTGTCATGCCTGTAATTGTGGTGAGATGGGTCTTTATCTCATGATGCATCTCTGCAAGAAACATGTGCCTGTACTGCCGTGAGGCATCAAGCTCTTTTTCCATGCGGCGGATGGTTGCAGAAAGTGCGGCATTTGTCTCCTTCTCCTGCTCAAGCGCTGCAGCAAGCACTTCATTGCCTGTTACAGAGCGTTTTCTGCACCGTGCAAGCTCAAGGGCATTTTCCACCTTTTTTTTCAGAAGTTCCGGGTGTACAGGCTTGGTAATGCAATCCTCACCCCCTACTTCAAGTATCTGGGCAATATCCTGGTCCGATGCCTTGCCAGTAACCATGATCACAGGAATATTTTTGGTCTGCTCTGCACCTTTAAGTTCTCGGCATACGGCAAGGCCATCCAGGTCAGGCATTACAAAGTCAAGCAGAATCAGGTCCGGGGGGTGCGGGGAGGCTGCACACTTCAATGCCTCATTTCCCCCTGTTGCCACCATTATACGGTAACTGTCCCTGAGAATCTGGCTCATCACCCTGATATTCAGAGGTTCATCATCCACCAGGAGTATTGTCCGCTCCCGTCCGCCCATGCTCTGCGCCCTGTTCATGCTCACCCCACTCCCAACCTCTTCATTATGATGGAAATCTGATGCCTTGCCATTGGGAAATCAAATCTTTCCAGTGCCTCCTGCAACTGTGCAAAGGCATCATCCTGTGCCTGGGCACCTAACTGCTCCTGGAGGTGTTCAAATCTTTCAAGTGCATCAAAATCATTATGTCTTATAAGGGTCTCAAGCTCCCTCAGGCCGTCAAGGATCTCTCCCTTTAGAGCGGTTTCAGTGCCCTGCTGACGGGTATCTTCATCATCTGAATTCTTTTCCGAAGAAGAGGCGACCTTCATTTCAGAAAGCTCCCTCACAGCAGATTTAAGTGTATCAAGGGCAAATTCCAGATGCATTATTCCCCGGTCAATCCCATCCCTTCGCCCTGCTGCGATGGCCTTTTCAAGAGAAGCTGCCGCTGCCTGCAGATCCAGCACCGACAGGTTGCCTGCTGTACCCTTCAGGGTATGCACCACTCTTGCCGCCTCTTCCATCTTTCCTTGGGCTACAAGCCCCCTTATTTCATCAGCGACGCCTCTGTTTTCATTTGCAAGTGTATTAAGCAGGGTAATGTAAAGGGTATCATTTCCCCCAACCCGCCTGAGGCCGGATTTTATATCAATCCCG
>JALWJV010000153.1 GCA_026996955.1 Deltaproteobacteria bacterium | reverse complement strand
GATGTGCTCCCTGGTCTGAGGCATGGGGCCATCGTCTGCACCTACAACAAGGATTGCGCCGTCCATCTGGGCAGCACCTGTAATCATGTTCTTGATGTAGTCTGCGTGACCTGGACAGTCCACGTGGGCGTAGTGGCGTTTGTCTGTCTCGTACTCAACGTGGGCTGTTGCGATAGTTATACCGCGCTCCCTCTCTTCAGGTGCCTTGTCGATCTCGTCAAATGCTGTGAACTCCGCCTTGCCATCTTCTGAGAGCACGCGGGTGATTGCTGCTGTAAGTGTTGTCTTTCCGTGGTCAACATGGCCGATGGTGCCCACGTTAACATGCGGTTTACTGCGTTCAAATTTTTCTTTGCCCATTGTTTACCTCCAGCTATGGCCCTTCACTTCTGCCTCTTTTCGCAGCGGCCATGAATCTGTTTTAATTCATCTAAAAATTAATATTTTCTACCACCTGTAATGTGCAAAAGCCTTATTGGCCTCAGCCATCTTGTGGGTATCTTCCTTCTTCTTAAAGGCAGCGCCGCGTTCATTGTACGCATCAATGAACTCTGCTGCCAGACGCTGTGCCATGGATTTTTCACCGCGTTTCTTTGCAAATCCTACAAGCCAGCGGATGGCCAGGGCACGCCTTCTCTCAGGCCTTACCTCTTGAGGCACCTGGTAGGTAGCTCCACCTACCCTTCTTGATCTGACCTCAACTACAGGCTTTACATTCTCCATAGCCTTTTCAAAGACCTTGTATGGATCTTCCTTTACCCTGGACTCCACAACTTCCATTGCGTCATAAAATATCTTCCGGGCTGTATTCTTCTTGCCCTTGAGCATGAGTCCATTGATAAATTTTGAAACCAGCACGCTGTTAAATTTTGGGTCAGGTGCTATCTCCCGCTTTGGTACTTCTCTTCTTCTTGGCATATCAGCTTACCGCCTTGACTTCCCTAATTTGGTTACCTGAGTCAATATTACTTGGGCCTCTTTGTCCCGTACTTAGAACGTGCCTTACGTCTGTCCTGGACACCAAGCGCATCCAGTGTCCCTCTAATAATATGATAACGCACACCAGGAAGGTCCTTGACACGGCCACCACGAATAAGCACTACTGAGTGTTCCTGAAGATTATGCCCGATACCTGGAATGTAGGAGGTTACCTCCATGCCATTGGTAAGCCTGACACGAGCAACCTTCCTGAGGGCAGAATTCGGTTTCTTCGGTGTGGTTGTATAAACGCGGGTACAAACCCCTCTGCGCTGAGGACAGGAATCCAACGCCGGCGCCTTGGTCTTCTTTTTAATCTTAGCCCGTCCCTTTCTTACTAACTGGTTTATTGTGGGCATACTTATCGCTCCTGATACTAGCTGCTATCCCGTTAAAATCTCTTGCCAGGTTTCTTAAAATTTTTATGCCTGGTTTATAAAGCGCAATAGAGGCCGTATCCATCAATTCCTCGTCACGCGCTTCCATACATATTGTGAATGAGGGATTAATGGTGCCTCAAAATTCAAGTTCGCTCTTAATAAACGGTTCGAACTTTATTGTCAACCCCAATTATGAAATTTCATTTTGTAAGTGAAAATGTAGTGACTCTCATTCAAAAAATAAATATGTTACAGGTATCAGCATGGTTCACATTTAAAAAACCCGGGAATAAATTAACCTGAACGTCAGCGTGGTAAACATACTGAACAGTTACACCTGAACTGCTAACTAAAAATGGAACATTCTGAATATCAAAACCAGGACAAGGGACTGCTTGCGGTTGATATCGGCAATACGCACACCGTTCTTGGATTATATATTGAAGGTAGGCTCATGGCACGCTGGCGCATTGTCTCTGACCGCACCTCAACAGAAGATGAGCTTGCCATAAAACTTAATTCTCTCCCCCTGTCTGACACCCATATTTTTTCTGCTGCAAGCCATGTCATCATTTCAAGTGTTGTGCCTCCAATTACAGAATCCTGGGAGAGGATGACCAGACGTTATTTTGGCTTTGAGCCCCTGGTAATCCTCAAGAATATTGACCACGGCATGCCAATCAGATACAAACACCCCTTTGAGCTTGGAGCTGACAGAATAGTCAATGCCATCGCCGCATGGAACAGGTTTCACTCTGCTGTAATTGCCATAGACTTCGGCACTGCAACCACCTTTGACTGCATCTCCGCAGCAGGTGAATACCTTGGAGGGGCCATTTCCCCCGGGCTTAAACTTGCCTCGGAAATGCTATCCTCCAGGACATCCAAGCTGCCACTGGTAGAGCTGGACATGCCTCCTGGACCTGCTCTTGCCCAGGACACTGTCTCTGCCATAAGGAGCGGCATTATTTACGGTTTTGCAGCTATGGCAGACGGATTGTCCCAGAGACTGAAGGAAGAATTTGCCCCGGATGCCATTATTATAGCCACAGGTGGTTTTGCGCGCATAGTATCCAGGTACAGCAAAACCATCATGCATGTCCTTCCTGACCTGACCCTTGAGGGGCTTCACGCTGTTTACCAACGCTACATGCTAAACCAGGGGCAGAAAAATCATCACCACTGACCTTACAGCCCCCTTGACGCTACCCGTTGGCACATATATTGTATATATAGATGTACAATACAGAACTTCATCAAAATAACTAGAAAATTTTATTTAAATTACCATAAGTTATGGCATTAGAACTTCGTCAAAACCTAAAACTCGCACAGCAGCTGGTAATGACTCCCCAGTTGCAGCAGGCTATTAAGCTTCTTCAGCTCTCAAGGGTAGAGCTAATCGAATCCATCAATCAGGAGCTTGAGGCAAACCCTGTGCTCGAAGAATCTACTGCCATGGACGAGCCTTCCCCGGATGCCCCTGAGGGGCCAAAGCCCGAAGAGCAGCCTCAAACCTGGGAAAAGAGCGAAATTCCTCCCCTCGCTTCAACCGAGGATCAGAAGACTCCCTGGGAGGAACAGGCCGTAAAGGACATAGACTGGAAGGATTACTGGGAAGACGAATCCCGCACATCCCTTCCCTCTTACTCCTTTGAGCAGAAGGAGACCATTAACTACGAAAATATAGTTTCCAGCTCCCAGGATCTCTCTGATCACCTGACCCTGCAGCTTCAGATGGCAGACCTGGATGAAGAAGAGATTGCAGCTGGCATCAACATAATTGGCAACCTTGACAAAAACGGTTACCTCAAGGCATCCATTGAAAGTATTGCAGAATCCACCGGCATACCAGTGGAAAAAGTGGAATCAACCCTGCAGATAGTCCAATCTTTTGATCCATTAGGTGTTGCTGCAAGGGATCTCAGGGAATGCCTCCTTATCCAGATAGACAGCCTTGGTTTTGAAAACAAACTTGTCCGGCAGCTCGTAAGTGACCATCTCCACCAAATTGAACTCCACAACTATCAGGCAATCGCAAAGGCCACAGGCCACACGGTCGACGAAATAGTGGAGGCAATAGACATTATCACAAGCCTTGAGCCCAGGCCCGGCCGTAAATACAATTCCGAAAGCACCCACTATATCGTACCTGATATCTACGTTTACAAGGTAGATGATGAGTATGTCATTTCCATGAATGATGATGGCATACCAAATCTCAGGATAAGCCCCTATTACAAGAATGCCATCAAGGAGGGGACTGCAGGGCCTGAGGCCAAGGATTTCATTCAGGACAAGCTCAAATCTGCCCTGTGGCTTATGAAGAGCATCCAGCAGCGCAAAAAGACCATTTATAAAGTTACAGAGAGCATAGTACGTTTCCAGAGAGACTTTCTTGATCACGGCATTGCACATCTTAAGCCACTGATCCTAAAGAATGTTGCTGAAGATGTTGAGATGCATGAATCCACCATAAGCCGGGTAACCACAAATAAGTATGTCCACACACCCCAGGGTATTTTTGAACTCAAATTCTTTTTCAGTTCCGGCCTGCCCGGCAAAAGCGGCACGGAAGTGGCTACTCACAGCGTTAAGGACAGAATCAAACAGCTGATAGCAGGTGAAGATCCCTCAAAACCATACAGCGACAAGCAAATAGTGGAGATCCTTGCTAAGGACAACATCAAAATAGCCAGGCGCACAGTGGCCAAGTACAGGGATATGCTTGGCATACTGCCTTCAAACCGCCGCAAGAGGCCAAAGACATAGCAGTACATAGACTGGATTTTAAAGTTCCATAGCAGCTCAGCTTTACAATAAAACTTGATGCCGCCAGTCATGCATTTACCCCCTGCATTTCTGGTGGCAACATTACTACAAACCCCTAACACATGGAGGAATCCTATGCGGATAAAAGTTACATTCAGGCATTTGGATCAATCTGATGAATTGAGACAGTATGCTGAAAACCGGCTCCAGAAACTGAAAAAGTACAGTGATGGGCCAATGGATGTAAATGTGGTCCTGTCAACCGAGAAATTCAGGCACAGTGCCGAAGTTGTAATTTCCGGAGACGGCATAAGAGCTGCAGCCAAGGAAGAACAGGAAGACATGAAGGCAGCCATAGACCTTGTTTCTGACAAGATCGAAAGGCAGCTTAAAAAATATAGGGATAAACTTATCAGCCGCCGCAATGCAGCCTCACACGCACAGCCAGCCCCTGCGGAAGCTGTTGCCTCTGAACCTGAGGCAGATGAAATTATCACCGTTGAAAAGATGAACTCTAAACCTATGATTGTAGATGAGGCTGTTGATCAGCTTCAGATACTTGGCAGACAGTTTCTGCCCTTTCGCAATGCGGAAACCAACGAAATCAACGTGGTTTACTGGAGAAATGACGGCACCCTTGGATTGATTGAACCTTGATGTTTTCTCATAGTATTGATTTTCTCTGCGGTCGGTGCATTTTGGCCGATTTTAAGGCAGACTCCAAAGAAAGTGCGCTGCATCTTCTGGCAGAACATGCAGCGCAAATACACCCCAAGATTGATAAAGAGGAGATATTCACTCTCCTCAAGGAGCGCGAAGGACTTGGGAGTACCGGTATTGGCGACGGGCTCGCCATACCACACGGTAGGTTGCCAGGCCTTGACCGTATGCTTGTAATAGTTGCAAGGAGCAAGGATGGTGTCCCATTCGATGCAGTTGACAACAAGGACGTCCATATCATCTTCCTGCTCATTGCTCCCGGGGATGCTGCTGCAGTGTACCTAAAGGTCCTGGCACGGGTCTCACGGCTTCTGAAAAAGCCCGGAGTGTTTGAGGCCATACTCAAGGCAGAAGATGCCCAAGAGATTGCCACAATAATAGAGGAAGCCGATGCCCGGCAATGATTACCATATCCCTGAACAGAGACGCCTTGTCCAGACAGTAGTAATCACCGGTATGTCCGGCTCAGGCAAGAGCACCACACTCAAGGCATTTGAAGACATGGGGTATTACTGTGTGGACAACCTCCCCATTGCGCTCCTTCCAGAATTCCTCCTCCTTACTGAAAACAGCGCCATAGAGGAGACCAAAACCGCACTTGTAATGGATGTAAGGGAGAAGAGCTTCCTTGACCAGTACCGTTCAATATTTACCAGAATAAGAAACAGCGGTTTCCATCTTGAAGTGCTGTTCCTGGACTGTTCTGATGAAATCATTATTAGAAGATTCAGCCAGACCAGAAGACGGCATCCCCTTGACAGCCGAGGTGACATTGGGACAGGCATAAAAATTGAGAGGGAAAGATTAAGCGGTCTCAGGGAATTTGCAGATCGCATCATAGACACATCCAATTTCAACGTACACCAACTCAGGGAAACCATATTTGCACTCTACTCCCCACGTCAGAGGCTGGACCAGCTTGTCCTTCATGTTATGTCTTTTGGGTTCAAATACGGGGTGCCAGCTGATGCAAACCTTGTATTTGACGTACGCTTCCTGCCCAACCCTTATTTTGTACCTGAGCTTAAACAGCTAAGCGGCAGGGACAGGGATGTCCAGGATTTTGTACTGAAACACCACGAAACCCAGGAGTTCACCACGCATCTGTCCAACATGCTTGATTTTATAATTCCCCAGTATAAAAAAGAGGGCAAATCGTATCTTGTAATAGCAGTTGGATGTACAGGAGGCCGTCACCGAAGTGTGACCATAGCCGAATGGCTAAAAAAATACCTCTCCAAGAGGGAAGAAGAGGTCCTCATAACTCATAGGGATATGCAACGGGAGTCTTAAATGATTGGAACAGTTATAGCCGCACATGGTGCGTTAGCCGAAGAACTTTTAAAGACAGCGGTTTTCATTGTGGGCGAGCTTCCCAACGTGGAACCTATTTCCATGGATCCGTCCCAACCCATAGAAGAGATGCAGAAACAGATTAAAAACACCATAAAAAAGGTAAATCAGGGGGATGGCATACTGATACTTACCGACATGTTTGGCGGCACTCCCGCCAACATGACACTATCATTTCTGGAAGAGGGCAAGGTTGAAGTAATCACCGGTGTTAACCTACCTATGCTTATCAAACTCTCCCAGTGCATTAGGAATGACACATCACTGAAGGACACCACTGCAACCATTGTAAAACATGGTCAGAAATCAATCAATCAGGCCTCAGCTATCTTGAACAAATAGTGTTGCAACCAAAGGGCAGTTATCCCTTTGAAGCAAGCCCCCTTTCACAACTATGCATCACCCCGGCACACTACTGCTTCGCCCCTTTAACCTGAATGACATTGAGCACCTGTGCATAATTGAAGCCCAGAGCCGCTTTGCCCGGTGGAACAGGAACAACATCCTTGAGACTTCCGGCCACAGCCTTAACACCTTGCTGGTTGCCTCATTTATCACCGAGGCTTCCTGCAATGCAGGCAAAACTCCAGGAAAATGCATCCAGGGAACTGATATGCCAGTTTCTGGCCGTGATTGTATTGATGCAGAACGCGAACCTGCTGCGGGAAAAGAGGTTGTTGCAGGTTACATCTGCTTTCGGATTCTATTTGAGGAACTTTACATACTCAAGGTGGCTGTTCATCCAAAGTTCAGAAGAAACGGAATTGCAACCGCGCTACTTGCAAGAGCTCTTCACATGGGACAGAAGGCAGATGCAAAAAAATGCATACTTGAAACAGACAGGGCCAACACTCCAGCTTTAGCACTTTATAAAAAATTGGGGTTTAACGTAATATGTGTAAGAGGTAATGACTCCAACCCCATGATAATGGTAAAATCCATAAGCAAAGCCCAATTTAAGCACCAAAGATGCCACCGGTTTAATGCATAAAGACAACTCTACAGAGCAACCTGCCTATGGCAGCCGCCACCAGTATTCTCTTCGAAACATTTTCATAATTGGCGGAATAACATTTACGCTAATTTTCTGCATTATTTCAGCAACATCTACCATCAATATAATTAAAGCTGAGAAGACTGTTGCTGCCCATTCCATGCTTGAAAACCGGATTTTCTTCCCTCTTACCAGGGCGATAGAAGAAATTTATACCTCGCTGGCAGACCTTCAGGCACAGTTTACCCGCAAACACAGCATGGCCACCATTGAGCAGTTCAAATGGAACATGGAAAGCGCAATGGAGAGCCTGGAGCAGGCAAGAAGGGCAATTTCAGAGCTACTTACACAAAACACTGACATTACCACAGCGGTTTCAGAGACAAAAAGGGCTGCAATCTTGTTCCAGCAAAGCGGCATACGTGCCCTTACCCAGACTGACCGCCTTTATGACTCCATGGCGCAAACAGAGCAGAAAATTGATGAAATAACAGAATGGATACATAAATTTTTCTATACAATAAGCTCGCGGCCTGATGACATAAATGGACATGCAGAAGAAAACTATGATGCTGTGCACAAACAAAACATTGCCCTGGAAGCCCTGTCGGAGATAAGAATTACATACCTTAATATATGCGCAGACTTTTATAGAAAGATTAGCCTTTTTCACACCATTAATACTACTCAGAAGGACGATGCCCAGTGGGACAAACTATTTTCAGAACTGAATAACCTGGCCAACACACATCCTGTTCTTGCGGGAAGGGTAATGTTTTTACAGGAAGAGATCAAAATACTCCGTTCAAACATGTTGGTGGTATATTCTGCTGCTATCGCCGCTTCAGCTGCCATAGAAAAGGCAAACAGGCTGGCAGATGAACTGGGCATAAACCTTGAGTTGTGCAGACAGGCAATTGCTGCCACAAACATGCGCATTCAGGAGGAGACCAACAATCTGCGCCGCACAATGGCAATATCATTAGTTGCCTCCATAATCTTTTACATACTTGCCGCAACCATAACCACCTACTGGGTAAGGAAAAATGTCCTGAGCCCGCTAAGCAGCTTCAACGCTGCCATAAGGCGCATTGCCGACGGAAACGATCATATAACCCTTGAGACGCCTGCACTGAAGGAGATATCCACTATTGCTCAGAGCTTTAACATAATGACCAGACGTCTCAGGGAACGTGAAGAGGGCCTCCGCGAGGCCCGAAGGAAATGGGAGACCATCTTCAAGGCCATTGGTGGTCCTGCAATGGTACTATCCAGGGAGCTTAACATTACAGAACACAACCAGCGCCTTAATGACCTGATACTTTTTGAAGACAAGGAGCAGGATGGCAACCATCTCAACATAAAGGGAAGGAAGTGCTACGAGGTAGTTTGCAGAGACGTGGAGCATCATGACAGCTGCCCTGTCAGGTCCATGGTCTCTGGCAAGATTAAGCAGGCTGTATCATTTGAGCAGGAAATTGCCGGAAAACCTTATCTTATTACACTCTCCCCCTGCCTGGATCATGCCGGGAACGTGGAAAATATCGTAATGGTGGCAGTAGACCTGTCGCTTCAGAAGAAACTTGAAGATCAGCTCAGGAGGGCACAGAAAATGGAGGCATTGGGTACATTAGCCGGTGGCGTTGCCCATGATCTAAACAACATCCTTGCCGGCATTGTCACCTATCCCGATATTATGCTGATGCAGGTCCCAGAGGATAGTCCACTCCGAAAGGCACTGCTCACTATCAAAAAATCCGGCCTCAAAGCCACTGCTGTTGTTCAGGACTTGCTAACCCTTGCAAGACGAGGCGTCTCACAGCGCACCGTTATAAATCTTAATGACATAATCAGAGAGTATCTTGAAAGTCCGGAACTTAAAAAGATGCTTGAAAATGCCAATAATGAGGTCAAGATTGAGACTAGACTGGCTCCGGACCTTATGAATATTGAAGGCTCCCATGTGCATATCTCAAAGACAGTGATGAACCTTGTAACTAATGCAGCCGAAGCAATGCCAAATGGCGGTATTATCAGGATTACCACAGCTAATGTTTATGTTGATACCCCTATACCAGGCTACGACAAGGTGACTGAGGGGGATTATGTCCTGCTCACAATAAAGGACAACGGCACCGGCATCTCGAAAGAGGATATGCCTCACATATTTGAACCGTTTTATACCCGAAAAGTGATGGGACGGAGCGGATCAGGACTGGGTATGGCAGTGGTATGGGGAAGTGTGAAAGACCACTTCGGCTATATTGACATTGAGAGCACTGTAGGCGAAGGGACCACAGTCAAGGTCTATCTTCCGGTTACAAGGCAGGAAAAAACAGAACAGCGCAGGGATACGGAAATACAGAAACTTCGGGGATCAGAAACAATTCTTGTTGTTGATGACGTAAAGGAACAGCGGGAAGTGGCACAGTATCTGCTTGAAACTCTTGGCTATGATGTTGATACAGCCTCATGCGGTGAAGAGGCCGTTGAGATGTGCAGCAAAAAACGCTATGACCTTATTGTCCTTGACATGATAATGCCCCCGGGAATTGACGGATATGAAACTTACCGCAGGATTAAGGAGATTAACCCGCAACAGAAGGCGGTTATTGCAAGCGGCTTTTCTGAAACCGAAAGGGTAAGTATGGCACAGGAAATGGGGGCAGGGGCATACATCAAGAAGCCATACACTATGGAAAAACTTGCCCGCGCAGTAAGATACGAGCTTGATGCTTGAATTTACTTTTCACATCTTACGTACGTAGGTTGAACGTTTCAAAATTATGATGCAAATCCTACAATGGCCCAACTTATGTTGTGCGCTTCAGCAAAAAAGATGTTAATATATATAAGATTGTTTTTATATCAATTTGAAACAGGCACTGGAATCACAAATAATACGGAGCCTGGGAATTTATATCTCTCCTTGGTCAGGCAACAGATCCGGGTGAGTGGAGCAAACAATGAGTGAGAAAAAATCACGCATCCTTGTAGTAGATGATGCCGTTGATATCCTCGAAGTTATCAAAATGCGTCTTGAACTGCTGGGATATCACGTGGATGCAGTTAGCGATCCTCTGGAAGCACTGGAAAAATTCGAAGACGGTGAACGATACGACCTGCTGCTCACTGACCAGAAGATGGATGGTCTGACAGGTACAGAACTTATGGAAAAGTGCCGTGAAATTGACAACACCCTTCAGACCATAATCTTCACTGCCTTTGGCACTATTGAACAGGCAGTGGAGGCCGTAAAGAAAGGGGCGTACTCATACGTAAGCAAACCCATTGACCATAACGATCTGTCTGTCAAGATTGCTCAGGCCATTGAAAAACGCTCTCTCCTGAACCGGATGTACCATTTGGAGAAGATAATCGGCAATCAGTTCCGGTTCGTCAACATGATAGGCAACAGCCCTGCCATGCAGAAAGTGTTCAGCAAGATAGCTCAGGTCGCCACAACAGAAAGTACCATCGCCATTTATGGAGAGTCTGGTACTGGAAAGGAGCTTGCAGCAAGGGCTATTCATCTTCACAGCAACCGGGCAGATGCCCCCTTCATCGCAACAAACTGCGCAGCCATTCCGGAAACACTTCTTGAAGACGAGCTTTTTGGCCACATTAAGGGTTCCTTTACAGGGGCATCAGGGGCGAAGGAGGGGCTGTTCCGAACTGCAAACAGGGGAACCCTGTTTCTTGATGAAGTGGGTGAGATGAGCGAGGCTATGCAGGCTAAGCTGCTAAGGGTGATTGAGACCGGTGAGATAAAGCCCATTGGAAGTGACAAGGTTATCAAGGTTGATGTACGCCTCATTGTGGCAACAAAACGCAACCTTAAGGAACTGGTTGAAAAAGACAAATTCAGGGAAGACCTTTACTACCGCATACACGTTATTCCGGTTTACCTGCCTCCGCTAAGGGAACGAAAGGAGGACATCATTCCGCTGTTTCAACATTTTATGAAGAAATATTCAGGCAGGGCCGGGAAGAAGATAGTAAGGGTGGAACAGGCCGTGGTGGAAAGGCTCATGAACTACAACTGGCCGGGCAATGTCCGGGAACTGGAAAACATGGTGGAATACCTGGTGGCAATGTGCCGGGACGAAGTAATTACCGAAGACCTGCTTCCTGAGACAACCCGTGACCCGGCGGCCTTTTCACAGACCACCTTGTCCATGCCGTTAAGACCTCTGCGTGAAGTCAGGGATGAGTTTACAAAGGAATATCTTATAAATCTCTTCCGGCACACCAAGGGTAACGTAAGCCAGGCAGCACAAATTGCCGGCTACTACCGGGCCGATTTTTACAAACTGTTTCAAAAATACGATCTGGACCCGAAAACCTTCAAGACACCGCCTGGAACTAAAAAGACTCAGAAGGCAGGACAAGACCTGGAACTGTAACTCTAAAAGCTCAGACCACTTCCTCCATACACTCAAGTCCGATTCTCTCCGAGATTGACTCCAGGATCTCTTCTAGCAGTGTGTCTTCACCATACACAACCCTTATGATTACAGCACCTGCGGTTTGGTTAAGGGTTGATGGCAAAAAAAGATTATCATAGGCCTCCAGTATGAACTTTACAAAATAGACCTGTTCCGGAGACATCTTGACCAGATAATGCTTTAGAGCCAGAGTTTCTTTCATAAATTTAAAAAAGCGCAGGCCGCTTTCTGAAAGTGCCTGCGCTTTTGTTGTTTAATATATGCCTTGTTACCTGATCCTTATGGCAACGTAGCGCCCATACTCACCATCCCGTATGCGGAATAATACCCGCCCTGTCTTCTCAGAGATCTTGAGGGCTTCAAGAAACTCCTTCATCTCATGGACAGGAACACGGTTTACCTCCTGGATAAGCTGACCAGGCCTGATACCCACACTTGCTGCAGGGCTTCCAGGCTCTACCTCTGCCACCAGCACGCCGTCACCCTCCTTATAACCAAACTGTTGGGCAAGTTCAGGCGTGAGGTCCTGGACAACAAGTCCCAGTTTACCTAGAAGCTCATGATTTGCCTTTGACACAATTCTGCTGTCAGGCTGTTCACCAATCTTTACCTTGATGGTCTTTTTCTTTCCATCCCTCAGGACAACAAACTTGACCTTTGTGCCAGGAGAGGTAAGTGCAATCTTGTTTCTGAGCTCTCCAACATCATTAACCGGCTTACCGTTCAGGGAAAGGATCACATCACCTTGTTTAAGCCCGCCTTTAGCTGCAGGAGAGTCAGGCGATACCTCGGCTATAAGCACACCTTCTGACTTCTTGAGGCCAAAGGACTGGGCAAGGTCATCGTCTATATCCTGAATTATCACACCGAGCCAGCCACGAATTACCTTACCATTCTTGATGAGCTGATCCTTCACTGCCTTTGCCATGTTTATAGGTATGGCAAAACCAATCCCCATGGAGCCTCCACTCCTGGAGAAAATGGCAGTATTCATGCCAATTACCTCACCGTGAATATTGATGAGTGGACCACCGGAGTTGCCCGGATTTATTGCCGCATCCGTCTGGATAAAATCCTCGTAATCATTGATGCCCAGATGACTCCTGCCCTTGGCGCTCACAACTCCAACGGTGACTGTGTGGGCAAGGCCAAAGGGATTGCCAATGGCAAGGACCCATTCCCCCACCTCAAGTTTCTCAGAATCACCAAGTGGAATAACAGGAAGGTTCTTGGCATCAATCTTGATTACAGCAACATCCGACTTGGGGTCAGTACCAATCACCTTTGCGGTAAACTTCCTGCCATCAGAAAGCTTGACGTCTATTTCGTCTGCCTCGCCAACCACATGATTGTTTGTCATTATGTAGCCATCACTTGTTATGATAAAACCGGAACACTGGCCCATCTGCTTGAATTTTCTTGGGGAACGCTGACGCGGCTGGAACTGGGGCCCGAAAAATCTCTGGAAAAACGGATCATTGAAAAACCCAAAGGGGCTTCCTCCCATGCCGTTTGACATGGGGCCACCCTTAACAGTCTTTGAAACCTGGACAAAAACAACCGCCGGCTCCACCTTCTTTACTATCTCTGCAAAGGCATCTGACATGCGGCCAAGCAGTTTAATATCGGCGTCATCAGCCATTGCCTGACCTGACATGCCGAAACTGACACCTATCATGGCTACCAGGGCAACCACAAATGCCACATACGTGCTGCGTTTACTACTCTGAACGTTCATTTATCTTCTCCTTTTTAGGGGTAAGTTAATACTTGGGGCTGTACCAAAAAAACTTATCGCTTTTATGCCTCTCCATGCAGGGTATGCATTGCGAACCCTGCTTCTGTTTTTTTGGGGATAATTTTGATAATTTCATAAGTAGATCAAAATAGAAGATGAACACTTGGCGCACCTATGTCAAGGTACGTCTCTGCCAGTTGACAGGTTCTTACAAGGAAGGTTTTTTCTTCAAAAAAAACCGGGACGTTCCCTACACAAAGAGAAGCCCCGGATATTTTTTAAAATCAGGTGACTGCCAGAGGCAGCCCATCTGACCGATTAGTGGCCAGATGTCTTTTCAGCAGGGACTACCAACTCAGGATGCATTTCAGGTTTATACTTCTTCTCAAGCTCATTGAGCACCTGGTGCATTTCGCTCTTTTCCTTTTCCTTAACAAGTTCATCCCTCAAGGTCTCATGTACATCAGAGAGTTTCTTCTGCTTGGCTTGCCTATGGTCTTCAAGCTTTATGATGTGATAGCCAAATGCAGTCTTTACAGGCTCACTGATCTCACCCTTTTTCAGAGAGAAGGCAGCCTTTTCAAACTCCGGCACCATTCGTCCCCTTGTAAAGTAACCAAGCTCACCACCTTTGTTCTTGGAGCCTGGATCATCCGAGTACTCTTTAGCAAGTTTTGCGAAGCTTTCACCATTAAGGGCCTTTTTCCGTATGTCTTCAGCCTTTTTCCTGGCAGCCTCCCATGCCTTCTTGTCACCGTCCTTGTCAACCTTGATCAGAATGTGGCTGGCCTTTACAGATTCCTTATCCTTAAACTGGTCCTTGTGCTCGTTGTAATACTGCTCAAGCTCCTTGTCGCTGACCTTGACATTCTTGGCACCGATTTCCTTCTGCATATACGCCCTGGCAAGTATGGAGCTTACAGCATCCTCTATCTGCATCTTTACGTTTGGATCCTTATCAAGTCCCTTTTCCTTTGCGGCAAGGGCAAGAAGGTTCACCTGTACCCATCTTTCAAGAAACTGCTTTTTAAGATCAGGCCTCTGCTTAAGCGCCATCTGGAGTTGTGGCGGAAGCTCTTTAACCTGCTGTTCAAACTGTTCAAGTGTAAGGGTACGATCACCAACCCTTGCAACGATCTTTGACTGTTTTGCCCATGAAACAGCAGGCCCCAACAGAGTTAACGAGACAAACACACACAACAGGACTCTAAATTTAGCAAATGACATCTAATAAATTCTCCTTTAGTTTAAATAAAATCAAAACCATCATGTGAACATAAATTTTCACTAAAAACCACCAACCAGAATATCAGACAAATTTAACGGATAACTGCCCTTGGGGGATATACACCAGGAGAGACAGTTGAATTGGGTGCTATGAGTGCATCACGGCCCACTATGGTACCAGGATTGGTTACAGAGTTGCAGCCTGTCTGGACATTATCACCAAGAATTGCCCCTATCTTTCGCCTGCCAGTATCCATTCGTCTGCCGTTCACCATGATAGAGACATTTCCTGGCCCGAATTTCAGGTTTGCAAGTTTTGTTCCTGCACCCATATTTACGTTTCTGCCAAGGATGCTGTCACCAACATAGGCAAAATGCCCTGCCTTGGAGCCATCAAGAAAGATTGAATGCTTTACCTCGGTTGTATGCCCCACCACGCACCTTTGCCCAACAAGGCAGTCTCCCCGAAGATATGCACCCTGACGGATCTCTGTACCACTGCCTATAATAACAGGGCCTTTAATCAGGGCGCCTGCCTCAACAACTACTCCCTGGGCGATCTGGATATCAGCGCTGGCTAATATTGCACCTGCACAGACAAGTGATGCTTCAGACACAACTTCACCATCTGCCACAACCCGGAATTTGCCTTTGGTATCCGGTGAGCAAATCACTTCAAATCCGGTATCATGCCACGAACCATCTATCAGGGCGGCGTGTTTGTCCAGCGGCAGGCCAGGTATTATGAAGGACGGCAGGTTAGGAGATATTGTATCCCTCATAAATTCTTTTAGAAGGTTCAGAGCATGCCACACCTCACCGCCAGAGGTGAAGCACTGCAGCTCTGATTCAATTCCAGGGAAATATTCATCAGCAGTTACAGACAGTGTCATTGTTCCCTGGCCTCATCACGGATGAGCCTTACGGCAACATCAAAATCATAAAGGTGAATTGGCGGACCGCCCTTTTTCTCCTGCCTGTACAGCTCTGCAGCCTGCTGTATTGCAGACCAAGGCAGCCACTGGTGGTGTTCCCAGGTTTCAGGGTTATCAACGTCGTCAAGCCTGAATTCCACCTCATCATCGGCCTGTCTGACGTACATTCTTATCTTCTTATTGCCTACAATAGGATAATAATAAATACCTCTATCGTCGCGCAATGTTCTACTCCTCTTGAAAAAATTTTAATAGTATTCAAACTAACCCCTTGCGCCTTTGTGGTCAATATTTTATCACTGAATGACTGTATTGGCCTGCACTACTACATAACTACGAAATTTACGGATCGATGCTGTCAAACAATGTGTCTGCCCGCATAATAAATAAAATGTCTGATTCTCCCAAAAAACTGAACTTATCATGCCCGGCTGGTATCAAGCACTGCCCGCTTCAGGAATACACTCAAAAGCTCACGGAAAGATGCAGATTACTCGAAGAGCTTGTTGATCATGATCCCCTGACCGGCCTGTTCAACTACCGCTTTCTCATCAATGCCCTTTCACGGGAGATGGAACGCTCCCGGCGGTCTGGTGAACCACTTGGGCTGATAATGATAGATATTGATCATTTCAAGAACATTAATGATGACTTCGGCCATGAAACCGGCAACTGCGTACTCAAAGAACTGGCATCAATTCTCACGCAGCAAACACGCCAGAGTGACCTGGTATGCAGGTACGGAGGGGATGAAATAGCAATTATTCTTCCTGGCATCAACCTGTTCAGGGCAATCAGGACAGCAGAACGGCTCAGGGTTCTAATATCAAAACACCCCTTTGATGTGTGCCACAGTCAGCTTTCTGTGACAGTTAGCGCAGGGCTGGATATCTTTACAAGGGCTGACAACGATTCACCTGAACAGTTCATTGACAGGGCAGACCGCTTTCTCCAAAAGGCCAAAAAAGAGGGGAAGAACAGGATAAAGGCCCCTGAACCTGAACAGGAGCCTGCAGACACCGAACTTACAGCCGAAGAAAAGGCTGCGCTTAGGGAGAATGACCTCTCATGAGCCAAGAACACCCAGAATACCTCACCTGCCAGGACTATGACACATCTCCCGGCCCCCTTAAGGTTACATGGGACAGCGATGTTCTTCTGGCCGACTTTCACATTCATTCATGCTACAGCCGGGCAACAAGCAAGGCAATGCGGCCTGTTGAAATAAACAGTGCAGCAAAACGAAAGGGCATACATATTATCGGCACAGGTGATTTCACTCACCCAGAATATCTTGAGGAACTTGAAGAGACGCTGGAGCCTGATGGAACCGGTCTTTATGTGTGCAAGGATGACCCGGAAGGCACCCGGTTCATACTGACTGCCGAGGTCTCAAATATCTTCACCCAAGGGGGGAGAAGCCGCAGGATTCATACGGTGCTCTTTGCCCCTGATCTTGAAGTGGTAAAGGACATTCAACGCAGGCTTGATGCAGTTGGAAATATCCGCTCAGATGGACGTCCAATCTTTGGCTTCCCTGTGAAGGAACTGGTACGCATGGTAATGGAGGCGTCTCCTGAATGCATGGTAGTTCCTGCCCATATCTGGACGCCATGGTTCTCACTTTTTGGTGCAAAATCAGGGTTTGACACCCTTGAAGAGTGTTTTGAGGAACAGAGCAGCCATATCCATGCCCTTGAAACCGGACTCTCATCAGACCCGGAGATGAACTGGCGCCTCTCCTGTCTTGACTCCTACACCCTTATATCAAATTCGGATGCACACTCCCCTGCCAAAATAGCCAGGGAAGCCAATGTATTCTCTTGTAAACCAACCTATAAGAACCTCACAAATGCAATAAAAAAGAATGGAGAGGGGTTTGAGGGTACCATTGAATTCTTTCCGGAAGAGGGCAAATATCACTTTGACGGTCACCGTGCCTGCAGGATCTGCCTTAAACCATCGGAGACCATAAAACTTAAAGGAATCTGCCCTGTATGCGGCAGGCCCCTTACCGTGGGGGTTGCCCACAGGGTTGAAGAGCTTGCTGACCGGCCTGAAGGCTTTATTCCTGAGCAGGCAAAGCCATCTGTCCATATTGTCCCCCTTGAGGTGATTATCGCTCAGGCATTTGGGGTGAAGAGCATTACTGCAAGAGTTGTAAAGGAATATAACCGCATAACCGACATGGCAGGGACAGAGATGGAAATCCTCATGTGGAAAAGCCCTGATGAGCTCAAAGAGGTCATCTCCGAAAGGGTGTTCCAGGGCATAATGGCCATGAGGAAGGGAAAGATAAGAATCTTTCCAGGATTTGATGGGGAATACGGGAAGGTAAATCTGTTTGAAACCAAAACGCCCCAAGCCACCAAACAGGAATCAGGCAAAACGAACAGCAACAAGGGCAGACAGCTTGAACTCTTCTGACCTTTGAAGCTTTCAACCTGCTGCATTGACCATATAGTATTTGAAAGATATTATGTATGTTCCTGCAATCAGGCAAGCACGATAATTGATGAGGCAATCGTACAACCTTTAGGCAGGGTGCGGGGACAACTTAAAAGAACTAAACTGGAGTGCTAAATTGAGCAAAAAATCCCTTTATTCAGAAGCTGGAGTGGATATTGACAAGGCAAATGAACTTGTAAACAAGATCAGTTCTGTTGTTGCCTCAACATTCCGCAAGGGCGTTATAACAGAGATAGGAGGCTTTGCAGGCCTCTTCTCCCTTGACACAACGAGCTATCGTCAGCCGGTGCTTGTCTCCGGCACTGATGGTGTAGGGACAAAGCTCAAAATTGCCTTTATGACTGGCAGGCATGACACCATCGGCATTGACCTTGTTGCAATGAGCGTCAACGACATTGTTGTAACAGGGGCTATCCCTTTGTTTTTTCTTGATTACTTCGCAACCGGCAAACTTGATACCGGCATTGCAGAGGACGTTATCAAGGGCATTGCCAAGGGCTGCAAAATCGCCGAGTGTTCGCTGATCGGCGGGGAAACTGCTGAAATGCCCGGCATGTATGGGCCAAATGAGTATGACCTGGCAGGTTTTGCAGTTGGCATCGCAGACAGGGACAAGATCATTGACGGCTCTGACATCGGAGTCGGGCATGTACTCCTTGGCCTTGCATCAAGCGGACTTCACAGTAACGGATACTCTCTGGTCAGAAAGATTTGCTTTGAAGACCTTGGTTTATCGGTGAATGACACTCCCCAGGAGTTTGGTGGCGCCACAGTTGGAGACGTCCTGCTTGAGCCTACACGCATTTATGTCAGGGCAATTACCCATCTCCTTAAAAAATTTACCATATCCGGCATAGTTCACATAACCGGGGGAGGTTTCCAGGACAATATTCCAAGGGTGCTTCCAGATTCATGCAAGGCGGAAATTGCCCTTAATTCCTGGGAAATGCCGCCTGTTTTCACATTCCTGAGGGAAAAGGGGCATATTCCTCAAGACGAGATGCTCCGCACCTTTAACTGTGGAGTTGGCATGATACTTGTGGTCCACAGCAAAGATGTGGATGAAATAATGCTCCAGTTAGATGCCCTTGGAGAAAAGAGTTTTGTTCTGGGAAATATTGAGACACGAAAGGGAGATGAACCGCAGGTTGAGTTCCTGTAATCACACTTCCCCTGACCCGCCATGACAATCGCGCTTTGGCATGCCTCTCACGCCTTAGATGAAACAGTGCTTGTAAGCGCCTGCCTGTTGGGAATTAAGTGCAGATATGACGGTGCAGCCAAGCCTAACCCAGAAATTATCCAGAAACTATCAGGAATGAATGTCATACCGGTCTGTCCTGAACAGCTTGGAGGGCTTTCCACCCCGAGACCACCGGCATGGATTGTGGGGGGAGACGGCTTTGACGTAATTGAAGGCAAAGCTCGGGTATGTGTGCGCGAACCAGACAGACAGTGCACTCGGGAAGTGACCCAGAAATTTTTGAGAGGGGCTGAACAGTGCGCTTTTATTGCAGCGCAGTTTAACGCAAGAAGATGCTACCTGAAGGCAAAAAGCCCATCATGCGGGCTGACGCCAATAACCGGGGTTGCAGCGGCAAAACTTATGCTAATGGGCATTGAAATTATTGAAATTGTCTGAATGATATAGGCAGGCTCATGCCCAGACTTTCATAACCCTAGATTGAGTGTTTCAAAATCTGGAAAAATGTTTTTTCAATGAAATTAAAAGGAGTTATGTCAACTATAGCTTTCCAGTTTTGAAACCCTTTGGGATTGCCGTATTTATTATCAGAGGAATCCCCATATAGC
>JALWJV010000152.1 GCA_026996955.1 Deltaproteobacteria bacterium | reverse complement strand
GCAGTAAATACGGCAATCCCGAAGGGTTTCAAAATTGGAAAGCTATTATTGACATAACTCCTTTTAATATCGTTGAAAAAACAATTTTCCATATTTTGAAACGCTCAATTTAGGTGGAAAAAACGGTGTCGGGTACAACTGTGTACCGGCCTGAACTGAGAATAGACAAAAAAATAATAAAAAAGGGCCATGACAGGAAACTACCTCTTAAACTCAGGCATAATCATCAGGCCGCCTCATCTTCTTGAAGCGCTCACTCAGCTGGATCCTGTCAACGATGTTAACCTTTACAGGCACCTTCCAGGGCTGCATGTTGGCGGCGCATGCCCTCTTGATACGCCTGATGCACTCTGTAGCGTCCTCATGGGCAGCCAGGCTGATATCTGCACAGACAATATTTCCGGTAATGGGGTTGGGCTCTCCGTAAACAACAACCTCAGCCACATTCTCAAGGGTCTGTATAAAATCCTCCACCTCTGTTGGGAACACCTTTTCTCCCCCTACATTGATGATGTCACAGGCCCTGCCGTGAATACGATAATACTCCCCGTCCTGCTCCACGGTATCGCCTGTTATAAACCAGCCATCTTCAGTAAATGGACTTGGGGCGTTCAGATAACCCATCATGGCCGAGTGCGCCTTTATCTGGAGCATACCATCCACCACCCTTGTCTCAAACCCTTCACCCCCAAGCTTTACCCAGAGGGAGTCCGAGCTTCGTGACTTTGACCTTAAGGTGCCCACCTCTGTAGTCCCGTATTTCTGGAGGATAGTAACCCCCGGAAACAGCTCTGCGCACCTGTCCAGAGTGGACTGGAGCATTACCTCTGAGCCATAGGCAATATATTTCAGGGATGACAGGTCGTGCCTTTTGTACGCCTCGCTGTATATAAGAAGGTTAAGAAAGGTTGCGGAAACCGGGAGCACCTCTACCCTGTATTTTTCAATGGCACGGCACACGGCATCAGGAGAACGGTCCTGAAGGGTAACAAGACAGCTCCTGTTTGAAAGGCAGTAGAAGAGCGTATCCATGCCTGCAATGTGATCAAACAGCAGGAAGGCCAAGGTGGTAAAATCATGACGTTCAACATGGTATTTCTTTAAGAGCCTTACCATGTCGTGCAGGATGGCCTTGCTCTTTCCGGTGGTGCCTGAAGAAAAAAGCACAAGCCCTGCATGCCCCCTGTCACGAAGCTCATCATAGAGTTCATGCTGCCCGCTGCCAGGAAGTTTTCTGATCTCTGCCCTGTCCTCCTGATCAAGCACAAAAGAGACCTCACCGTCTGCGGTCTCAATGAACTCTTTTTTCTTAAGCTCAACCGCTGTTGTCATGGGCACAATTACACATTCATGGCTTGTAAGGGCTAACAGCAGGGCTACGGCCTCAGGGGAAAAATCACCCTCAAGCACAGTTACCGTGCCCCTGTCAATATCTCCCCTTTCCAGCCACTCCTGCCAGTACCTTGTGCGCTCAAGAAGCGTGCGGTAATTGCATATCCTGTCCTTCCAGACAATGGCAGGGCGGTCTCCTGCCTCCTCAAAACGGTTAAGCAGAAACTCAACAGGCATGGGACTGCTCCGGATTAAACACCGCCAAGATAGATCACCTGGCCGGTTATGAAGTTGCTCTCGGGCTTGATAAAGAAATCAATGACATTTGAGATGTCTTCCATCTGGCCAAAACGCCTGATGGCCTGACGTTCAAGAAGCGCATCCATCTTTTCCTTTGGAACCGAGCGTATCAGGTCGGTCTTTACCGGCGTGGGGCCAACAGCGTTTACTGTAATGCCAAAGGGGGCAAGTTCCCTGGCAAGGACTTCTGTAAGGGATACGACAGCGGCCTTTGATGCGGCATAGATTGCCTCACCCTCAAGTTTCAGCGGGGTAGCAACCGTGGCAAAGTTTACAATTCTCCCGAATTCTCCCCTTTGCATGAGTTTTGCCGCCTCACGGCAGAACAGGAATGTACCTGTCACGTTTGTATCTAGGATTTTCCTGACCGTGGTGCAAGGAGTAAGGAGTATGTGGTTCATTGAGGCAACGCCTGCATTGTTTACAAGTATATCAAGGCCGCCATACTCCTCCCTGATAACAGCAAACATCTCCACTACCCGTCTCTCATCCGAGACATCCAGGCTGAAATGACGGTATCCCTCAACCTCCCATTCCGGCTCCCCGCGGCTACACCCTATTACCTGAAATCCCCTGTCCGCATAGTATGAAGCCAGGAACGCACCTATGCCCTTTCGCGTCCCGGTTATAAGAATACGTTTTTTATCCATAAATCAAAAGATGAGTAACAAACTACGTAACTGTTTAGCGTATTTATGTTATTGAGGTTGATTAGATACCAAGCTACTCGCCTTCAGCAAGCAGGATGGAGCAATAGTCTGCAAGGGTGCCGACTGTGCGAAACGGGCTGTTTTTCTGGGACATTGCCCTTTCATCAGCCAGGGTTATTGACCTTCCTGTCTCCTGGGCTATCTTCTGCTCTGCCGCAACTATGAATGAAACAAGGCCGATGGAATCCAGTTTTCCGTCCTGACCGAAAAGGACAGTATCAAGAGATTTTTCAAGCTGCTGGTCCTGGGGCCTTATATCATTCAGCTCGTCAATAGCTGAAAAAAGGGCGTTGGTTATCCTACTGTCTGCTGCCAAGGTTTCTTCTCCTGAAAAATAAGTTAGGCTGGCCTGCTCAGGCTTATTTTTGATGTGCAGGGCACTTTATATGCCATCATATATATGGCTGACCTGGATTGAGCGATTGTCGGATTTGCTGCAGATCCGCGAAAGAGGAATTCCCATAATAGTCGGCTATATGGGAATTCCTCTGACAAAGGAGATGCAGTGAATCCGGCAATCCCGAAGGGTTTCAAAAGTTGAAGAGTATGATACATGTAACTCCTTTTAATATTGTATAAAATCATTTCTTCAAACTTTTGAAACGCTCAGTTCAGGTTTATGTTTTTTCTAACCCAGATACAGAGAATTTGCAGGAGATACAGCACAATGCCGCTTAAAGCGTACATTCTCATAAATACCAAAATAGGGAAGACAACCGATGTTGCCAGGCAGTTAAAGGAAATGCCCGAGGTCAAGCACCTTGATATAATCATGGGTCCCTATGACATAATCGCAGAAGTTGAAACAGAATCCCATGACAGCCTGTCACATATCGTTATGAACAACCTCCAGGACATTGATGCAATCAAGCACACCATGACCTGCACTGTTGTCAAACTGGAAGACGCTATCTGATTCAGATTCCAACCGAATAAGCAAAAACATTTATAATTGCCCTTTCAGGACATGGACGCACGGATTTTTCCGCGCAGCCGTGTCCTTTGTCTTTTGTGCAGGGCAGACGAAACATTAAACTGAGGTAACTGTACAATGGAAAGGACCCCTTTTACTCCAGAGGGATATAAAAAACTTAAGGAAGAACTTGAACAGCTGGAAAAGGTCGAGCGTTACAAGGTAATCAAGGCTATAGAAACCGCCAGGGCACATGGCGATCTGTCGGAAAATGCCGAGTACCATGCTGCAAAGGAACGGCAGGGACAGATTGAGGCAAGGATACAGTTCCTGAACAGCAAACTTGCCACAGCCGACGTGATTGATGTTGAAAACCAGAACTGTGACAGGGTAATATTTGGCGTAAAGGTCAAGCTGGAAAATATTGATACAGGGGAAGAGGTGGTTTATCAGCTTGTGGGCCCTGAGGAATCTGACATAAAAAAGGGCCGAATCTCCATCAGCTCCCCCATTGGCCAGGCACTTCTTGGAAAGGAAGAGGGAGACGAGGTGGTTTTTAACTCCCCGTCAGGTGTTAAAAATTATGAGATTCTTGAGATATTTGTCTAATCTAAAATGAGCGTTTCAAAATACGGAAAATTGTTTTTATCATGAAATTAAGAGGAGTTATATTGATTATAGCTTTCCAGTTTTGAAACCCTTCGGGATTGCCAGCTTCACTGCATCTCCTTTGTCATCGGTCTTCCCACATAGCCTGCTATAGTGGGAAGTCCTCTTTCGCGGATATGCAGCAAATCTGACAACCGCTCAATTTAGGCCTGAGTAAGGATGTTCAGAACTGATAACCGTTTGAATCAGGGTTAATCTGAAAAAGGCACAGAGCCTGAATATGAAAAGAGCCGGACTGAAATTAAAGGATGTGCTGAATACCCTGCACAACCACCCTTACATTACTGTATCAGCAGATACACCACTGTCTGAAGTGGCAGAACTTGTAAGGCACAGTCCTGATGTAAGAAGCATCTTTGTTACAGACAACAATGGTAAGATTAGCGGAGCCCTTTCAATAGGGCGGCTCATAAGGACAATAACTGCCAGGCGCAGCGGAGCTGATTTCAGCACAAGGCGTCTTTTGCGGTGCATTACCTGCAGCAGGGCAGGTGAGATAATGACCTCTCCTCTGATTTCTGCAGGTCCTGACGATTATATTGACGAGGTCATAGACCGGATGCTTGAAGGAAATATCAAGGAGATCCCTGTACTTGACAGGGAGGGAAACATCACTGTAAATGCCGGGCTTCTGGACCTTTGGAGCAAATCCGACAACAGCTCAGTGGCTGACTGATCAAAAAAGTCCATGAATAATATTCCCAAACCCGGCACGGTATTTTCCACAAGGCCATCGGTTCTTAAAGAAGATCTGTACAGGCTGCTTGATGCCTCAGGGTTGGCGGCAGTTCTCCAAGGAGACGGTGGAGACAGGCCTGCAATAATGATAAAACCCAACCTTGTTGAGGCCCTTCTTCCCCCTATCACAACTCCCCCTGACATCATTGACTGCCTTATTGACTACATCAGGGAGAACACTAATCGGGATGTTATTATTGGAGAGGGGACCGGATCCCTGGAGTATGATACGTGGCATCCCTTTAATGAGCTGGGCTACACAGAACTTGCCCGCCAGAAGGGAGTAAAACTGGTTGACCTTAATCAGGAAGAGTGTGTCAAACTCTCGGACAGCCGCTGCAAACGCTGGCCTGTGATGTATCTGCCCAGAATAGCACTTGAGAGTTTTCTGATCTCAGTGCCGGTGCTTAAGGCGCACACCCTTGCGGATGTCACCCTTACCCTTAAAAACATGATGGGGCTTGCCCCGCCTGAGCACTACCAGAAGGGCGGCGCATGGAAAAAGTCTGCATTTCATACAAGGGTGCATGAGGCAATTGCAGACCTTAACAGATACCGTACCCCTGACTTTACCCTGCTTGACGCACGTGAAGGCATGGCAGAGGCACACCTGTTCGGGCCAAAGTGTGATCCTGCCCCAGGT
>JALWJV010000151.1:2101-19880 GCA_026996955.1 Deltaproteobacteria bacterium | reverse complement strand
ACGGCAGAGGCCACGGGGATAAAGTGCGAGCTTGGGGTGTCAGTGGTGTATGACAGCTTTATTCACGGCTCATGGCACACCGTAAAAAAACTGACAGATAAAGAGGCTGGACCCATTTCTGAAATCGGCGAGACCAACTGGGTGGCAGAGTACGTTATGACTAGGCGCAACTGGCTTGCAACACATCCAAACCCGCTGCTCCACAGGACAGTTTACCGGATGGACAGTTTCAGGCAGATCATAACCACCCAGAACTGGACACTTGAGCTCCCCTTTGTGGTAAGGGGTATTCTGATTGACCGGCAGGTCCTCACCTTTGCCCCATCAGCTCGGGCAGAAGATGAAACCACCCAAAACAGGCTTCTTAAACTGCGTGCACCCTATATGACAGGTAAGGATGTAACAGCTCTGCAGGAGGCTCTGCAAGATAAAGGCTTCGATCTTGAAGCAGACGGCGTATTCGGCCCTGAAACAGAAAAGACTCTTAAAAAATTCCAGGAACAGGCAGTCCTTGAGGTGGATGGTATATGCGGGCCTGCCACCCGTTCAGCCCTGGGGCTGGGCTGAAAAAAACATAAAAACACTTTTTCACGCAATGTATCTGCTCCCAGGATGCTGCAGATGCAAGGCGGCGGGGGCGAAGGCGTACTCCCTGTACTTCGAGTCCCCGCCAACGCAGCAGATGCGGTGCCATGTGGGCAGATACAAAATTACAATATTTTCTTCTGCCTCTCTGTCTGCTCAGGCGAATCAAGCCGGTAAACCCGCAACTTCCTGCTACGGGGAAACTCCCGCTTCATTATTGACTTGAGCAATCTTGAGAGCCCGGCCTGCTCAACCTCCCACTCCTGATGTTCGTAGCCCCGCTCACGCACATGGAGCCTCCCATCTTCAAGCAGGGTAACACTTACCCCGCGGTTTCTCTTGTAGGAGAGCACTTCAATACACTGCCCGGGCTTTATCTTTTTTAACTGCTGCTTTACCCGTCTCAAGGCAGAATCAATGTTCAGAAGCGCCATTTTCAAGCTCCAGTGCCCGTCTCAGTGCTGCACTGTGCAGCTCACCTGCATAGTGAAGCATGCTCTTTCCGCTTACAGGGTCAAAGGCTGAAGGATCAGCCATGCACAGGTATTGGGATTCACGGCCTATTGCAGTTAGCGCCTCCTGGACAGTAAGCCCTGTCAGGCGCGGGATAACCTGCCAGGTTGCACCACATGTTGCCCCCCTTAACACCCTGATGGCTGAAATACGGCCATTTTCAACATCCACTTCATACTCTGGCAGCCCAAACTGCTCACCATAGGCCCCAAGCCCTTTCTTTTTTCCAAGCCCGCAGCAGGTAAAGGGGCATATTGCCCCGGGAATATGACGGTTGGAGGCGATAACAGGTATGGAAAGCCTGTTGCAGACCTGAACAAGATACTCAGCAAGGTCAGGGTGCTTCAAAAAATTAAGCACCAGATCGCCTTCAATGCGTGATGGGATATATTCTTCTGGCTCATCAATTATCTCAGGCAGGGGTTCGGTTATGTTAACAACATTTATTATCTCTATACCCTTACCGTAAACCTGAATACCGGCTATCTTGTAATCTCCTGAGCCGTTCTCTTCAAAGACTGTAATTTCAAACTTTTTCATGCTGCAGCACTATAAACCCAGGAAGAACACGGCTCAAGGCCATATACATTTACACAAAACCCGGACTACATAAACAGATATCAAACACCAACAAAGGAGAAGAACGATGAAAACCAGACGCCAGGAGATTATTGAACTGATAGAAGACAATCCAATGACTGCAAAGGATATTTCACAGTCACTGGGAATGGAAGAAAGACAGGTTATAGAACACCTGGAACATATCAGGCAATCGGTGAAAAAACAGGGGAAAAAACTTGTAATTACCCCTCCAAAGTGCCTGTCATGCGGCTTTGTATTTTCAAAGAGGGATAAACTTACACCTCCGGGGCGCTGCCCTGAATGCCGCAGTTCGCACATTCAGGATCCGGAATTTGCGATAAAATAATTATTACCTCTTCACCGCCCGCTTCGCTCAAGGACGCAAGAACGCAAAGCACAACGCAAAGAAAGTTATTCCGTATCTATTCAGCGTGGTAAATGGTCTTGTTTTGGAGTGACTCTGAAGAATTTCGTAGTTTTTCTTGGCGAAGCGCAGCCACAAAAATCGCGTCTGTTTGAGCGAGGCACGAGCGAGTTTCGCGATTTTGGCGGAGCAAGCCTTAGAAAAACAAGAAATTATTCTCCGGAACGGAAAAACAAGACCATTTACCAACCTTATTAAGATAAATTCGCTGAACAGTTACGATACAAATAGCTCAGGAATTTCTTTTCCCTGCTATAAACTCCTCGGTGCGCCTGAATGCCTCATCATCGGTAAACTGTCTTGGAGGATGTTTCATAAAATATGCTGAAGGCGATTCAAGCACCCCGCCTATGCCGCGCTCAAGCGCCAGCTTGCAGCACCTTATTGAATCAATGGCAACCCCTGCCGAGTTGGGAGAATCCTCAACAGAAAGACGCATTTCAAGATGCATGGGCACATCACCAAATAGTTTTCCCTCCATCCTGATAAAGGCTACCTTGTTATCCTTCTGAAAAGGCACATAGTCACTGGGACCAATGTGGATGTTTTCAGGCTCAAGGCGCTGTGGAAGCATGGACTGCACTGCCTCGGTCTTGGATAATTTTTTGGATTTGAGCCTGTGACGGTTCAGCATGTTCAGGAAATCGGTGTTGCCACCTGTATTCAACTGGTAGGTCTTCTCAAGCTTTACCCCCCTGTTCTTGAAGAGGTTCGCAAGCACCCGGTGGGTGATGGTTGCCCCCAACTGGGACTTGATATCATCTCCAATAACAGGAACACCCTTTGCCTTGAACTGGTCTGCCCACTCCTGGTCACTTGCGATAAAAACAGGCATGTTATTGATATAGGCGACCCCTGCCTCAAGTGCACACTTTGCATAAAACCGTACCGCCTGCTCTGAACCAACCGGCAGGTAGTTCACCAGTATCTCTGCCCCTGATTCCCTCAGTGTGTTAACGACATCTTCCTCCGTGGCTTCCGGCTCATCAGCAAGGACAAAGGTCTGATTCTCAGGATAATCCGACATATGCTGGGAAAACCCATCCAGAATCTTCCCCATTTGCACCTTCACGCCGGTTTCAGGCATATCATCACAAAAAACCGTTGTGCAGTTGGGCGGGGCAAAAATTGCCTCTGAGACATCCTGACCGACTTTTCTGCGGTCTATGTCAAAGGCAGCAACGACCTCTATATCACCAGGCGTGTATCCGCCGATGTCCCAGTGCATCAATCCTATTGCATCATCCGCAGTCCTGGTACGGTAATAATTGATACCCTGCCACAGTGAGGAAAAACAGTTTCCTACACCTGCGACAGCAATTTTTATCTTAGCCATCCTAGTGCTAAAACCTCCCTAATTCCGAACATTCCTTGCATTCTCACCAAAATTCAGATGTTAAAACCTGAACAACTCACCATGGAACAAACATTTCCTCACAGGTACTTGAATCTTGAAATCAAAATCCGGCAACATGAAAAGGGTTCAAATTTCGGAAACCTCCTCTTCCTCTTCAATCTCAAGCTCAAAAAAACTGGTACCGCAATCGTAACATTTAACATCAATACTTCCCGGTGACTGCAGGCTCACATATACTTCATCGCATCCGCATTCACATGGTGCGGTAATGGCATCTGTTATCACTTCTTCTATTGAGGCCCGCACATCCTTTGCGATATCCTCATCAAATATTATTTTCAAACTGTTTTCCTCCAGTTCATGGGTATTTGCTCTCAACGATCAATCTCTAAACATACTCCCAATTTCATGGAACTGTAAAGACACCATTTTTTATTTATCCAAATTCAGACTCCCTCTTGGCTGTTGCGTTGGCAAGATGTGCATCTCCGACATAGCGACAAGACCGGCCATTGGCACATGTTCTCCCCAAAAGTTACCATTCTTCTGTTGACATTTACTGACATCTTCGTTAAAGGAAGTATGGCATTATGAATGGTTATTCATTTTAATTTTCGAACAAAGGAGGAAGTTAAAAAATGAACAGAAGATTTTCAACTCTGCTGGTAGCTCTGCTCTTTGGCCTGGTAATGGCAGGCGTAGCCTTTGCCAACAATGGTCCTGAAACAATCGTCCTTGAGGCTGGCAAAAAAGGCAATATTACCTTTGCTCATCACAAACACCAGGAAAAGATAGCATGTGGGGAGTGCCATCATGGTCCTGGCCACTCCGCCTACAAGGAAGGCATGGAAATTCACAAATGTGAAGAGTGTCATCATAAGGGCAGCTCAGAAGTTCCCAAAAAGCTCCAGAAGCTGATGAATGCATTCCACAAAAACTGCAAGGACTGCCACAAGGAGCACAAAGCTGAAGGCGCTCCCACCAAGTGCAGTGGCTGCCACAAAAAGTAATGTAATAGTGTCCGTTTCATGCCAGATACGGGCTGACATTTACAGTTATTAAACACAAGCCCGGTTTCCTTCCCAATCAGGACGCCGGGCTTTTCTGTTTTTATGCTCATAAACAAACAGTATCGCTCTTGTACTGTCATAAGGTAAGTTAGCTGTATTTTTTTAGTGAACTAAGTTGGGAAATATGATATTTTAAGGAGTTGAGATAATTAGCATGCAGGCACATTGCCTTCAACCGCCCGGCTTGAGGTCTATGTCAGCAGGAGTAGAAAGTTTCGGCAGGCAAAGGCTGTCGAAATGACTGCGGCTCGAGTGTACCTGTCTGCAAATTTCCAAACCAATGAGGAGGACAGAACTGTGAGAAACGAACAGTCCGTAAGGCCCGAAGCCATTACAGACGAAGAACGTCGAACATTCCTTAAGTTAGGACTGAAGATTACTGGTCTCATGGCTGGAGGAACCATTCTTTCCCTGGCACCCATCGGGGAGGATGAGGCTGAAGCTGCCTTTGACCTGCAAAATTACAGGAGAGGCACCAACTACAAGCCTCACTACGGCATGGTAATACGCCAGAATCACTGTGTTGACTGTGAAAAGTGTAAAGAGGCCTGCAAAAAGACCAATAACGTGCCCGAAGAGGGTTACAGGACAACCATCCTTGAGAGGATTCTTGAACCTGAACCCGGTGTTAAAGACCGCGTGTTCATGCCCGTGCTCTGCAACCACTGCCTCAACCCGCCCTGCGTAAGGGTGTGCCCCACCAAGGCCACAACCAAGGACCCAAAGACAGGTATTGTCATAATGACATACCACAAGTGCATTGGCTGCAAGACATGTATGGCAGCCTGTCCTTACAATGCCCGTTACTTCAATGAGGAAAAGAGGGCTATCGACAAGTGTAACTTCTGCCTGGATACCAGGCTGTCCAAGGGTGAGAAACTGACTGCCTGTGCAGCAGCATGTCCTGCAAATGTCAGGGTTTTCGGCGACCTTGCTGATCCTAACAGTGAGCCGTCCAAGCTTCTGCGTAAACCTGACAAGGCAGTATGGGTTCTGAGACCGGAATCAGGTGCCAAACCCTTTATCTTCTACATGAATGACTAAGCACGGGAGGAGAGTGATGAAGATTTCCAACAAGACACTTCTGGTGGCGCTGGTCGCCCTGTTAACAGCCGGTTTGTTCGTTGTAACTTCCCAGGCTATTGGTGGTGATGATGACGAAGAAGACGGTGGCACAATAATTTTCACCCAGCCTGTAAAGGCAGTAGTATTTGAGCATAGCATTCACATGGACATGGGCCTTGAGTGTGACAGCTGTCATGATGACCTGTTTGAAATGGCTGCAGGAACTGCCGAAGAAAATGACGATTTCACCATGAAATCACTCTACGAAGGCAAGTACTGCGGCGCCTGCCACGATGGCGACACTGCATTTGCCTCCAACACACGCTGCACATCCTGCCATATTGGTGTTAAGGGATACGAGCGGATGAACGGCGGAGGTGAAAAGAAAGAAGGTGGTCACCATTAAGCCGTATACCACACCTATATAACTTGAAATACATCCGCTGCAGAACAGACGTTTTGCAGCGGTTTTTTTATTTCCTTGACATCAGCACATATTTCATGGATAACATAATTAGTAAAAGGCTCAGGATGAAACTTTGTGATTACTAATAAAGATTTCGATTCATAATGTGATATCTGTGCATGAGCCTGGCTAAGTTTACAGCTTCACAGATAAATCTGACGATCAAAGAGACCTAAAGATGGATCATATTCTCTCTCTTATACTCCTAATTCTGTTCTGGTGGGGAATTTACAGGTGGCTGCTTCCAAAACTCGGGGTAGGCGGCTGAGGTCCGGCCTCCTGCAGCACCGGTGCCGGTAGCTCCAAGACAGAAGCTCCATCCTCATCAAACCTTCCAATCATACATGAAGAGAAGGACAAAAAGACAGGTACTGATTGACAGGTTATGAACAGGAACTGTTCCTAACCAACCTCCTCCATCAAACTGTTTACCAGTTGAGGCACGCCCTCGCCTGTCCTGGCAGAAACCAGCCATAATTTTTCAACAAATCCAGGGAGTGCCTCTGCTATCTCCTTGCGCCTAGCCTTTCTCTTTGGCTGGGATACTTTGTCTGCCTTGTTGACCACTACCCAGACCCGGCGGTTAATGGCATTAAGGTAGTTTAGAAGATCTATATCCATAGGGTCAGGACGGCGCCGGATGTCCAGTATGCACACTACCCCCCTGAGATTGCGGCTCTGTTCAAGATAACCCTCAACCAGCCTGTGCCACTTCCTGATAACCTGCTTGGGCGCTCTGGCAAAACCATAGCCAGGCAGATCCACCATGTAAAAAAGGCTGTTAACAAGGAAAAAATTAAGGCTCTGGGTAAACCCCGGCCTTGAACTTACCTTGACCAGATTCTTTCTGTTCAGAATCCGGTTCATAAGAGAAGACTTGCCAACATTGGAACGCCCGGCAAAGGCCACCTCAGGAAGCTCTATTTCAGGAAGCTGATTAAGTTCAAAAACACTTGTTACAAACTGGGAAGAAACAACAGAAGACCTGTCACCTTGACGAATAGAAACATTACCACCCCTACCCTTTACTGATTTATCATGTCCCTTTTTAGGCGGCATAAGTTATTCCTGTGTTGTGGGTAAGAGTGAAAAACGGAGACGATTTAAGGCTCCGGCGTTGATCCGGACTAATTTTTGCCCAAATGCCTAAAGCACCTTGTTCAGGGCATATTCAATAATCCCCTCAGCCCCTGCGTCCTGCAGCTTGGGCACAAGCCCCCGCACCTCTGCCTCATCTATTACAGTTTCCACAGAAAACCACTTCTGGTTGTAAAGGGGGGAGACGGTGGGGGCATTAAGGCTGGGCAGAAGCTCAACAATTTCATCAAGTTTGTCTTCCGGCACATTCATCTTCAGCCCAACCAGCCTGTCTGCCCTGAGGGCTCCCTGCATAAGGACTGCAATCTGCTCTATCTTCTTTTTTTTCCAGGGATCTTTCCATGCCTCTTTATTGGCAATCAGGCGAGGGGTTGACTGCATAAGCTCTTCAATAATCTGAAGCCCGTGGGCACGTATGGTACTACCGGTCTCAGTAACCTCCACCACCGCATCGGCAAGACCGCTTACCACCTTGGCCTCGGTGGCACCCCAGGAAAACTCTATATCAACATTTACACCCAGCTTATCAAAATACCTTCGGGAAAAATTCACCAGCTCAGTGGCTATTTTCTTACCCTCCAGGTCCCTGGCACTCCTGCATGGTGAATCAGCAGGCACTGCAAGCACCCACCTTGCCGGCCTGCGGCTTACCTTTGAATAGATTAGCTCGGTCACCTCAACCACATCGGAATCATTTTCAAGAATCCAGTCAAGCCCTGTTATTCCCACATCAAGGGTGCCATTATCCACGTAACGCGCCATCTCCTGGGCACGACAGATGCTGCATGAGATCTCCGGGTCATCAATATCCGGGAAGTAACTGCGGCTATGTACCTTTATGTGCCATCCTGATTTTGCAAGCAGTTCTATTGTTGCCTTTTCAAGGCTTCCCTTAGGTATTCCAAATTTGAGCTGATTCACTTTTTATATATCTCCGCTGGGTCAAATACGGGCTCACCCTCTTTAACAAGCTGATCACCCTTAACTTTCTGATAAAAACAACTGCGGAAACCGGTATGACAAGCTGCACCACCAAGTTGCTCAACCTTTACCAGAATAGTGTCTAGGTCACAGTCCACAAATGCCTCCTTGAGAAGCTGCACATGACCGGAGGTCTCGCCCTTAAGCCACAACTTCTCCCTGGAACGGCTCCAGTAATGCACCTTGCCTGTTTCAAGAGTCTTGTCCCACGCCAGCTTGTTCATGTATGCAAGCATGAGCACATCTCCTGTGGCGTAATCCTGGGCAATCACAGGCAACAGGCCATTTCCCTTACTAAAATCCAAATCATTTACTGTTTTCATGGTGCCGTTGTTTAACTTTCATGGATAAAGATGTCAAGTGGACAGGTACTGCAGGACCCGTCAAGAGCGATAGGAAAATCTATTCCCCAAAACCAGGAAATTAAATTCCTACAAAACTCCAATCCAACAAAAACCTCTCAAAAATACCTAAAACAGACCATTTTTTTAACAATATCAGATGGCACACCTCTTGCTTTTCACAAAAAACGGAAACAGTACATGGGTGCATAATACAAGAACTTACCCTGTTTTTTCAGGATGTTAAACAAAGCAGCTCCCTGAACCAGATTGACAATCCATATTCAACAATTATAGTTACAGTCGAGGAGACTATGAAGAGCAACAATCTAATAAAACTACTTAAACGATTTGCCTTTATTTTATTGCTTTTAGGCAGCCTTGTCGGGCTTACGGCATGCAACACCGCTGACAGCCCAATTCAGGGTAGCTATGACAATCCCTATACCAAGGCAGAAATTGAAAAGATGCTCAGGTACCACGGTGCCCTTGTTGCCAAATTTGATAACGGGCAGTGGTATTTCCTGTCAGGTCGCCGCTGGGTCAAGATTGAAAACGGCGGGGCCAGACAGTTTGCCCTTAACCAGAAGACATCCCCATTAAATTCCAGTCTCTGAGTGCAGCCGCGCTCACAATCACCCATGTAAGAAACATCTGCAGGGCCCAAGAACTGCTATTTACGCTGTGATTCTATTATAAGGGTTACCGGGCCGTCATTTACAAGCGAGACCTGCATATCAGCCTGAAAAACGCCCCGCTTGACACCGACCCCTTTAGTTTCGATGACCTCGCACAGACGTTCATAGTATTGCCGGCCCATATCAGGGGGAGCAGCATCAGTAAATGAAGGGCGCCTGCCCTTTCTGCAATCACCACACAGGGTGAACTGGGAGACTACAAGTATTTCACCTTTAATATCGACAAGGGAGAGGTTGAGCCTGTTATTATCATCACTGAACACCCGGAGGTTTACACACTTGTCAGCAACAAATTCAACATCCTTTTCGGTATCACCCTTTTCCACGCCCACAAGCACAAGGCACCCCTTGCCTATGGACGCCACAACCTCGTTGTTGACTGTTACAGATGCCTCTTTAACACGTTGCCATACGACTTTCATGTAAACATCCCCAAATTACCGGACCAAAAAACGTTCAACCCTGTATAGATATGCCATAATCAAATAACTTTGTTAACATGACTTTCTGACTTCAAACAGAAAAATTTAAGCCATGCCAGACCACCCCAGCACATTTTTGAACACTGAAGTACCTCATATCTCAAAAGATATGGGGCTGGATATTATACAGCCCCGGGATGGGTACCGTTTTTCCGTGGACTCCCTACTTCTGGCACGGTTCTGCCGCATCAGGCCGCAGGACTCGGTTCTTGATCTTGGCACAGGGTGTGGAATCATAGCCCTTACCCTTGCCTCCATGCATCCTGAAATTTCCATTACAGCAGTTGAAATTCAGGAAGAACTTGTAAAAACGGCTGTTACCAATGTAAAAAATAACGGCTTTCAGCACAGAATTAAAGTCATACAGGGAGATCTTAACAATATAAGCCACCTTATTTTTGCACAGTGCATGGACCATGTGGTCTCAAACCCTCCATACAGACATCCGGTGTCAGGGAGAATCTGCAAAAACTCCATGGATGCCCTTGCAAGACATGAAATACTGACGAACATACGGCAGGTAATAAATGCTGCCAGATATGTGCTTCGTCCAGGAGGACGCTTCAGCCTGATATTTCCTGCTGAAAGGCTTGCAGAACTCATCTCCCTGCTGGTTAAAAACAGGCTTGAGCCAAAGCGTTTACAGATGGTGCATCCCTCAAACAGACAAAAGGCCAGGATGTGCCTTGTGGAGGCCTGCAGGGACGCCGGACATGAACTGCATGTTCTCCCTCCAATATTCCTGAACCAGAAATGAACATTTCAAAAGTTGCACCTCTGCCCTGGCTGATGTATGAATATTTTTCTGAATAAAGATAACAATAATATTTGAAAAATAACCAAATAAATTAAACAAAAAACAATCAACTGCCGAACAAGATGGATATAGTTACCATTGATGGACCTGCAGGGGCAGGCAAGAGCACAATAAGCCGCATGGTTGCCCAACGGCTTGGATACAACCGCTTGGATACCGGGGCAATGTACCGTGCCGTTGCATGGCTGCTGGACAGGCAGAACACAGACCTGTCTGACAGTGAGGCCGCTGCGGATATATGCAAAAAATGCGATATCCACTTTGAGGGAGAGAAAATTTTTATTAACGGTGAGGATGTTACCGGGCTTATACGAACCCCCAAAATGGATATGCTCGCCTCACAGGTCTCGGCAATACCGGCTGTACGTGAAAGGTTGATCGAACTTCAACAACAAATAGGCAGCAGGGGAAGGTGCGTAGCCGAAGGCAGGGACATGGGCACTGTGGTATTTCCTGATGCAGATTACAAATTTTTCCTCGACGCATCTCCAGAAGAGCGAGCACGAAGGAGAAAAAAACAGCTTGAATCTGCGGGTGAAATAGTGCAATATGAAATCATATTAAAACAAATTATAGAAAGAGACCGGGCTGATATCTCTCGTGCTATATGCCCGTTAAAACCGGCCGAGGACGCAGCTATTGTGGACTCTACGTCACTTTCACCTGCACAGGTGGTCGATTTTATTCTTTCAGAAATAAATAAAAAGAGAGAAAAGTCATGAAAAACAACTTTACTATTGATGAATGCCTTGGATTTGTAGCAAACAGGCTTGTCAAGGTCTTTTACAAGGCATTTGACAGTGAACTTGAGGCAGAAGACATTACCAGCGCGCAGTTCTGTGTACTTGCAAAACTTCTTGAAGAAGAGGGCCTGACCCAGACTGAACTTGCATCGCGCCTCTTTATTGAAAGCCCCACCCTTGTCCGTACCCTGGACAAGATGGAACAGGCTGGATACATCGAACGCAGAAGTGTCCCCACAGACAGGCGTGCACACCACATCTTTCTGAAGCCAAAGGGCAAACAGATGAGAAAGATGGTAAACCGCGTGGGCAAACTTGTGCACTCCAAGGCGGTTGAAGGCATAGAGCCTGAAAAGCTTGAGGAAGTAAGGAGTGCCCTTACCAAAATCTGGCATAACCTTGAGGCCATGATTGAGAAGGACAAGTCCTGATAATCGAGATTAAGGTCGGCATTTTCATCAGAACAATAACAATTCCCCTCAATTTCATGCTGGCAGGAGGGGTAAAACCCTTCTGCCAATCCCCACATTCACCATCCAAATTTTTCCACATGCGCTCACGCAAGGGACAGAACTTTTTTCAAAGCAAAACAGTTCTGGAAAATCCGGATAAAAACACATATAATTTACGGCATGGCTGCCAAAGACATTCCAAGTCACCATCTTATTTACGGAAAATGCAAGGACTTTATCACTGGCGAAGAACTGGTGGATACAGATGATGAGAGGTTTCGCCAGAAAATCGCCCGGCTACTGGTAAACCAAAAGGGATGGGGCAAAGAAGAGATTGTACCACGCCAGAAGATAGAAACACTTTTTTCAGACAACTACGTTACCTCCCGCATTGACTTTCTGGTTTACCTGGACAAACAGCCCTTTATGATTATACGCTATGGGCCAGGCTCCATTGTCACAAGACAGCGACCAGCCATAGCAGCCGCAAGGGTCCTGCTTCCAGACGCAAGAATCCCCGTAGCGGTGGTGACAAACGGTACAGACGCCGTAATCCTTGAAACAGGACACGGCAAAGAGCTGGGGAAGGGACTTGAGGCAATTCCATCCAGAAAAGATGCCCGGGACCTGATATCACAATTCCCGCCAGAGCCATTTCCGGAAGAAAAACGGGAAAGGGAGCTCAGGATACTGAATGCCTGTGACGTTGAGGTCTGCTGCACAGGTGGACCATGTGCCCTGCCCGGAGCCAGAGAGGGTTAACATCCTCACCCGATTTCATTTTTCTTCATACATCATGGAACTTTTCATAACAGGAACAGGAACAGGAGTTGGCAAGACCTTTGTCACAGCACTGCTTGCACACCACTTCCATAAAAATGGCATGAAAACAGGGGTACAGAAGTGGGTAAGCACAGGTAACGCAGATTTTGCTGATGACCTTGCCTTTATAGCGGAAAATGTACCAGGATTGCAGCAGAACAAAGACATAAACAACCTGCAATCAATTTACTGCCTGGAATTCCCGGCATCTCCCCATCTTGCAGCAGAAAAACAGAAGGTTGATATTTCTTCAGAAAAAATCATTCAGGGATTCAAGGATATGAGGAAACACTTCCAAGTGCTTATGGCTGAGGGGGCCGGGGGCCTAATGGTGCCCCTTACCCGAAAGGCCCTGCTTATAGACATCGTAGAGGAATTAAAACTTCCCACCCTTATTGTGGCTGCAGCAGGGCTTGGCACCATAAACCATACACTGCTCTCAATTGAAGCCTTGAGCCAGAGAAAGATTCCCTGTGCAGGAGTTGTGCTGAACAGTCAGGAATATCCGCCAGCCGTTGCCAAAGAGATGGAGCATCCGGATATAGTCAGGGACAATGCCAGGGTCATTGAAGATATTTCCGGCGTACCGGTTCTCGGAGTGCTTGACAGGGTCAAGGCATTTGATAAGGCTATTGATGCAGGGAACTCCATATTTTCAAAGCTGCTGCACTCTCCTGCCCTGTAGGAGCAGCATTATTTCTCCTTTACCGCTTTATATTTTGGTGTACAATAAGCTGAATGCAATCATCAAATCTCCAGGTTTGAATTCACATAATCTTCATTTCGAATCAAATTAATTAAATATGGTTTTGTTCGAGAATTATCAACTTAACTCCAACAAAACATACCTTTCACGTACATCAAAGATAAGCAACAAGTTAAATAAGGCCGTCAGTTATATATCCATGAAACAAATCAGTAAAATATTATCCTTACTTATTCTATTATCAGCCGTCACAGGATGTTCTCACAAAACAGAGGTAATCCACCCAGGCACAATCACTGTTTCCAGCGCTCCAGACCAAAAAAATGTTGATTACATAAACCGGATTGCAAAAAAGGAAATCGCTGACTCTGATGATCAGGCAGAAACATCCACAGACCTGATGTTTCCTGGTGCCGGTGTCTGTCTTACAAAGAAATTCGACAACAGCGATCAGGGACGCATTGACCATGCAATGGCCCTTTGCGATGCCGCCAGGACAATGTGGAGAAACGGCGACAATGAAAGGGCAATAAAGTACCTTGATCAGGCTTACAGCCTGATCCTTCAAATCCCGTCAGACAGCTCGCCTGAAATTTTGCAGCAGAAAGATGACATGCGGTTTGTTATCTCCAAAAGGCTTCTTGAGATAAAGGCATCACGTTTTACCATTGCCAAGGGAAAACATGATGCAATTCCTTTGGAGATGAACCGCTATGTTCAGGATGAGATCAAACGGTTCACAGGAAAGGAGAAAAAGTTCTTTCTGGCATCATACCGCAGGTCCGGCCTTTACAGGCCAATGATCCTTAAAGAGCTTAAAAAGGCCGGGCTTCCGGAAGATCTTTCATGGCTCCCCCTGATTGAAAGCGGATTCAAGACCCGGGCACTCTCACACGCCAGGGCGCTTGGACTGTGGCAGTTTATACCGTCCACAGGGTACAAGTTCGGACTGAAACGCACAACCTGGATAGATGAACGACTGGATCCGAAAAAATCCACCCTGGCTGCAATCGCCTACCTCTCAGAGCTCCACGAGATGTTCGGAGACTGGAGCACAGTGCTTGCTGCCTACAACTGCGGCGAGGGCAATGTGCTCAGGGCGATTAACAAGCAGAAAATCAACTACCTTGACAACTTCTGGGACCTTTACAGAAACCTCCCTTCTGAAACAGCACGTTATGTACCCAGGTTTCTTGCCACCCTGCACATTATAAAAAACCCCTCAAAATATGGCATGGAACTGGGGGAACCGGACCCGCCCCTTACCTATGACACAGTGACAGTAAACAAGCAGATGAAACTGAGTGCCATTGCCGCAGCAATGGGGGTTCCTACCACTACACTAAAACTGCTGAACCCGGAGCTCAGGCATCATGTCACCCCTGACAAGCCCTTTGAGCTCAAGGTGCCTGCCGGCACATCCAGCATCCTCCTTGCCAAACTTAACACCATCAAAAAATGGCATCCTCCACGCACCTACTACGTTACACACAGAGTCAGGAGAGGAGAGACCCTGTCATCAATTGCAAAACGCTACCGCACATCTGTACGGGCTATCAAACGCACCAATCGGCTGCGTAGCAACATGATACGCATGGGACAGAGGCTAAAAATTCCTGCTGGAAGAACAAAGGTGGCATCTGCCTCATCATATCGTAAAAACAGGCGGGTGAAACTCACATCCAATGGCCGGTACAGGGTAAAGAAGGGGGATTCTCTCTGGGATATTGCCCAGATGTTTCACATGAGTGTTGATGAGCTTAAGAGACTGAACGGCCTTTCCAGTAACTGCCTGGCAGTGGGACAGACCCTGAAGGTAAGGACCAACCGCAGAAAGACCGTCCGGAATACACGGATTTATCACGTAAAAAGAGGGGATACCCTCTCAACCGTGGCAAAAAAATACAATATCACGCTTTCAAGGCTGTTAAAAATGAACGGCCTTTCGTCCTCAAGCATGATCTACCCGGGGCAGGTCCTGATTTTAAGCAGGTAAGCCTGTCACCAGCCCGTTACCATCCATGAAGCTGCCTGCAGGCCTCATAGGTAACGATCCCGGCCGCGGTTGAAAGATTAAGGCTGCGGACATGCTCTGTTATCATTGGAATGGCATAGGTGCGTTCACTGTATTGTTCAAGAAGTTCCGGTGGCAACCCGGATGTTTCACTCCCAAAAAGTAACCAGCACCCCGGGGTCCACGGGGCAGTGGTATAAAGCCTTTCTGCCCTTTTGGTAAAGAGAAAAAGCTCCTTGTCCCCATTTTTTTCAAGAAATGCCTTGATACCGGTATGGTGCACCACCTGCACATTCTTCCAGTAATCAAGGCCTGCTCGTTTCAGACTCCTGTCATCGGTACGAAACCCAAGAGGATGAACCAGATGCAGGACAGAGCCTGTGGCAGCGCACATCCGCGCGATATTACCGGTATTTGGAGGTATCTCAGGCTCCACCAACACGACATTCAATGAATATCTGAACATTTTACGCTCCATTTGCAATCTCCCTGCAACAACTAAAGAATTCTCTCTCCAGGTCTTGAAACGCTCAGCCTATGTGAAACCTGGATTGAGCGATTGTCGGATTTGCTGTATATCCGCGAAAGAGGAATTTCCCATAATAGTCAGCTATATGGGAATTCCTCTGACAAAGGAGATACGGTAAATACGGCAATCCCGGAGGGTTTCAAAACTGGAAAGCTATAATCGATATAACTCCTATTAATTTCGTTGAAAAAACAATTTTCCAGATTTTGAAACGCTCAGTCTAGGTGAAAGCTTTATTACCCGACTGCATGACCTTTTGACCAGATAAATTATCGTTGACATCACATGGTGATAGCGTTAATCAATTCGCTCACTGCAAGAAAATATCTCGGCACAACAGGGAATTCCCATGCTTTTCAAGCTGAAAAAAAAATTATCCCGGAACTGCGACAAAAAGTCATGCATAAAGAAGAACAGCGACTTTTTTGTTCCTCCCAATCCCACATCCAACACTGCCTCCGGGACTTGTTTTGACCGCCTGCACCAGAAGGAAAAACAGGAATTTCTTGACCTCATATCCCACACCTGTGACACACTGCCACCACAGGGAGAGGCAGTGCTCGACCTGTTTATATGCACAGAGGGGCATGTAACGCCTGAATACCTGCATGACACACTGGTAAAACAGGGCCGAAACATACCCCTGTCCACGATAAACGAGGTCCTTGACCTTCTCTGCAGGTATGGAATTGCGCAGAAGGTAATCCTTAACGGGACCGGTCCCTGGTACGAACACCTTCACCTTGGAAGCCGCCATGATCACCTTGTATGCACCAAATGCGGCAAGGTAATCGAGTTTGAAGATGATACCCTGAACAACTTTATTGACAAACTTGCAGGGGAACAGCAGTTCCTGCCCCTTGCCCACAAACTGAACATAGCAGGTGTGTGTCCGGAATGTCAGCAGGGAGGAGAGCGCATACTGCCACTGTCCATGACATCAAAGGGAGAACGGGTGAAGATAATAAGTTTTGAGGGGGGAGCCACATTGAAGGAGCGGCTCAACTCAATGGGGCTGTCAGTGGGGCAGGTGGTGGAGGTACTGAACAACTCCGGACCGTTTATAGTTAATGCCCGAAACACAAGAATTGCCCTTGGCAAGGGACTTGCCCAGAAGGTTATGGTTAGCATAGTATAACAAAGACATCTCACAATCAGCCTTACAAGAGAACAACGCAACATGAAAATTTCAGGAAAACTTGGTTTTATAGGCGGGGGGCAGATGGCAGAGGCCCTAGTAAAGGGGATTTTGGCAAAGGGCCTTATTGCCCCCCAGAATGTAGTAGTGTCAGAGCCCTTTGATGCACGCCGGGCATACATGGCGGAGGAATGTAACATAACGACCACGTCAGAAAACTCTGATGTAATGAGCCAGTGCAATACTGTCATCCTGGCTGTAAAACCCCAGGTTATGGCTGTTGTGCTAAAGGATATCAGTCAGGGCATCAGGGAGCATCATGTCATCATATCCATTGCCGCAGGTATCCCCCTTAAAACACTTGAAAGTGGCCTCCCTGAAGGTACAAGGGTGATTCGTGTCATGCCAAACACACCTGCCCTGGTTCAGGCCGGGGCTGCAGGGCTATGCAGGGGGGCTTCTGCCCGGGCAGAAGATATGGAGCTTGCACTTAGCATCTTTAATGCTGTTGGTGTTGCAGTTGAAGTCCCGGAACACCTGATGGATGCAGTTACGGGACTCAGCGGAAGCGGGCCTGCCTACTGCTTTGCATTCCTTGAAGGACTCATTGATGCCGGGGTGCGTGAGGGGCTTACCAGGGATGTTGCCACAAAACTTGCGGTCCAGACCATGCTGGGCTCTGCAAAACTGTGCATGGAAACCGGCAAACACCCGGCAGAGCTTACGGCAATGGTCACAAGCCCCGGGGGAACAACCATTGAAGGGCTGTACAACCTTGAAAAAAATGCCTTCAGGGGTGCTTTAATGGATGCGGTGTGCGCAGCCTCACGCAGGTCCAGGGAACTTGGCAGCAGGGAATGACGTTATTATCGAGGTTATCCTGAAATAATCCTTCA
>JALWJV010000151.1:0-2091 GCA_026996955.1 Deltaproteobacteria bacterium | reverse complement strand
ACGAAGGATCAGCAGAGATGAACCTTCAGGAGCTTTCAGGTGAAGAAGCCAGTCCTGGAAAGTGCGTGGAATTTCTGGAAACTCTGAGTTTTTTCCCTGGAAGAAAGGTCCTTGTGGTAAAGGACCCGATGTTTCTTCAGTCATCAAGCACGGTTTCAACCCGATGGAAGTCGGTTATCAAGGCAATAGAGAAACAGGACACCAGGCGGGCTGCACGCATGCTTTCCCAGCTCATGGGGCTTTTCAAAATCACTGCGGCTGAAATACATGAGCTTGAACCTGACCAGTTAAAAACAATACTTAAGTGGCCTGCGGACCTTGCATCTTCTGAAGGTGCAGTGGGTGCCATAAGAACCTTTCTGGCAAAAGAGGGCAGCCACATAATGCCTGCGGAAACCGCAGACAGCAGCTCTGCAGAGATCCTGGTACGCTGGCTTAAGCAAAAGGCAGACCCTGCAAGGTCAGTGTTGCTCATTCAGACTGAAACAGCAGACAAGAGAGGCTCGGTGTTCAGGGCAATAAAGGAACACGGGGCTGTTGTTGACTTTACCGCATCCGGTAACGCAAGACAGGCACGTCAGCTTGCCGCCACCACAGTACGTGAACACCTCTCCCGTCATGGCATTGTAATTGAGCCAAGGGCTCTTGACCTGCTGTTCGAGCTGGTCGGTGAAAACAACATCCCGGCCCTTCTCAAGGAGACTGAAAAACTTGTATCAGGCACCGGATCAACACAGGGCAAAAAAAGAAAAATCACCCCTGATGACATAAAACGCCTTGTATCTCATCAAAGAGAGGAGGAGATATTCAAACTCACCGGGGCAATTGCGCGGCAGGATGCTGCGGCAGCCCTTGGATCTCTTAACCTTATTCTTGACCAGGGTATCCATCCCCTCCAGGTAATGGGCGGGCTTAACAACTTTCTTAAAAGCATGCTTGCCATAACAGCGGCAGGAGCGGCGACAACCGGCATTCCGGCCTTGAAACGTGCACAGTTTCAGCAGTTTAGACAGAGGCTTCTTCCCGAGCTTGAAACCTACTTCCAAGACTCCGCGACATCACCCTTCAAGGGTCACCCCTATGCCCTTTTCATGCAGTGCAAGAGTGCCGGAGCAATGAGCATAAAGCGCATAATCTCCCTTATGAAACGCATGCCGGAAATAGACCTTGAGCTTAAAGGCGGGGCTCTTTCCCCGCGCCTGGTGCTTGAAATGCTGGTTATGGATATGGCTGGAGGAGATAAATGACCGCAGACAACAAAAACAGCACCCATAACACCACCAGGGCAACCTCCTTCCTCTTTGAGTGTGCTTTGCTCAAGCGCATCATGCGAACAGGATACGCCTTTCTTGGGCAGGGCAGCGAATCAGTGGCATCCCATACCTTTGGAGTGGCAATGGCCGCCATGATGATGGTGGAGCTAAGTCCGCGAAAGGCAGAGCTTGACATGGAAAAGATACTGAAATTCTGCCTGCTGCACGACATCCCTGAGGCAAGAACCGGGGATGCAAATGCTGTAAACAAGCTGTATGTGAAGATTGATGAGGAGGCTGCAATAAATGATCTCACCCAGGGGCTTCCCGGTGGTGATGAGATCCGGGCTTTGCTAAAGGAGTATGCAGAGTGCAGGAGTGCTGAGTCCCTGCTTGTGCACGATGCAGATCAGATTGACATGCTGGTCTCTCTGAAGGAGAATCTGGATACAGGGAGCAGTGATGCAGCGATCTGGATACCTCACGTTAAGGCACGGCTCAGGACCAGTGAAGGCATGAGCCTTGCGGAATCAATAATTGAGGAGCACTGGTCAGGGTGGTGGATGAGACAGCTTATCGGGCCGGATTACAACTCTGCAAAACATGGCAAAGGAGAAAATGCATGAGATTACACCATGAACTCACAGACTTTTTTGGGGATAAAATGCAATCCGGAGGCAGGCTTTTAAGCACTGCACTCCTTACATGCGCAGTGTTATTCTGGGCAGTAACAGTTCTGTTTCCCGAAAACTGTAATGCCGCAGGAAATGAATTGCACTCAGCACAAACAGGGGCCGCTGCCACGCTTCCGGCAGCCTTGGAGAAAGTCCCTTCAAAG
>JALWJV010000150.1 GCA_026996955.1 Deltaproteobacteria bacterium | reverse complement strand
TGTTGTCTGCTGTGCCCCCATATAGCCCAAGGCAGACCTGTGGAACCTGTCATGATTACGATGCAGTGACCCGTGCGTACCATTTCAGGACCGGTGCCGGACCAGTTGGTGAAACCCTTTCTGATCACTGGTCTGACCGGGAACAGGACAGTACCCTGTACCGCTACCTTGCAAAGTCCTATGCATATCTTGAGTCACCAGGCATGTTCGGCTCCTGGTGTCCGGTTTCATTCAGGCAGCTTGCTGCAAGGGAGTCAGTTGGGAAGGGCAGTGCTCCGGTCATAACAGAGGGCAGGCCCCAGTGGTTTGATCTGGGCTCCTATGAGGAGAATCAACTCTGCTGTTCATGTCATCCGGGAGGAGGTACTGCTGAGGGCCTTGTACAGGCAGATGGCACGGTTGCGCCATATGACAGTTTTGACCCGGCGGTAAATGCCACCCATTCTTTTGACAGGGATTTTTACTCATATTCCACTTTGGATATTGTAAAGGCAAGCTTTGCAGAAAGTATTGCAGATGCGGTCTCTGCTGTTGGCAGTGAAGGAGAACCTGAATCTGCCCCCTGGGACAGAAGTGGGGTTATTGAGGCAGACTGCATGCTATGTCATGTTGACCCTGATTCTCCATTTGTCCTGCGGTGTGCCGACGGTATGAAGGTGTTTCCCAACAGGCCAAGGTTCATGATCTTTGCCCGGCGCGGCGAGGACGGCAATGTCACAAGGATTTCCCTTGGAACCCCTCTTGTAACAGGCTTTCATAATGAGTCTGCACTTAATTACACGGATCACACCCAGCGGGTCAGGCGGCCTGCTCGAACCATCCCCTTGGCAGACCTTCCTGAAGACGTGCTTTACGGCCTGATGCGCCTGTGGAAGGCAGAGCTTGAAAGGATAGAATCCTCAGGCAGGGCACTGCCCTTTGCGCTTTACGGGGAAAATTTGGCAAAAATATGGAACGGCAGTGAGATAAGACAGGAATACTGTGTGAATCCCTACGGCGTGGCAGACGAGATGGCACGTCTTGATGCCAATCGCGGAGCAATAGATGATATGTTTACCAACCTGCTGGTGTTCCTGCAGGCACATGGTTTCCCTGGCATGGACATGGCCGGCCTTATGGACCTTCTCTTTAATGACTTTATTTATGCATACGAGATCATTAATCCTGAGGTGGCAGCGTTTGGCCAGTCTCCTGAGGAACTGATGCCCTTTCCTGTACCCCTTCGCTCCTATGAACCAGGGAAATTCTACTCTGACCTTGATAATCCCCACTCATCAATCCGTGATTACCTTCGTGCCCCGCTTGTAGAGGGGCAGGGTATGCAGTATGTAGGGCGTCCTGGCCTGACATGGGATGCGTTGGGTGAGGCGATAGGCTCAGACAGTGAGGTCGCCACTGTCCTGAATGATATATTTTCGGGTAGTCATGTTCTTGATGGTAATGTAACCGGCGTACTTCACCAGTATCTTCCCTCTTTTTTTAACGCAATGCCCTCTGCCGGCCTGATGGGGCTTGACCTTGATCAGGACGGAAGTCCCCTGTGTTATATCCAGCTTGTAAAGGATGATTCAGGCAACTGGTCTGCAAAGATGTACTGGGAAGTTGATGAAGTAACTTACCAGTCGCTCCATAAAACCGTTTCAGGCGGGGCAGGAGAGGCTGATTCCCCGCGCTGGATCAGGGTGTGCGGCCAGTGTCACATGATGACCCTTGATCATGAGGCCGGGGTTGAGCAGGTGCGTGCCTACAACTTCGGCATGGCAGCGGACTGGGTTAAGAACGGCCTGTTTGTAAACGAGACGGATGACAGGGACGCAGCAGGCTTTGATGTGCACATGTCAGCCGGAGACCAGAGAGTTGGCTGTGGTGCATGCCATCTGAGACAGGCGGGGTTTCATACCAGCAGAGAGATGGAGGAGCTTCACAACTTTCTGAAGGGAACTGATACTGCCCACATGGTGCGAAACGATCTTGATAATGCCTACAGGCCCAAGACCTGTGAACGCTGTCACCTGACTGACAGGGAAGGGCTTGATCCGGAGCAGACGATGGCTGCGCACAGGGTAAGATTCGGGGTGTTTACTGATAAACATCTTGAAGATATTGCCTGTGAGTCCTGTCATGTGCCTTTCAGAAAAACATGGCGGTTCCGGGCCCTGGACTACACACTTGGATATTTTGCCAATTTTGATAACCGTGCCATCTACGATATCCTTTCAGGGGAGAGCGATGATGCGGATTTTGGCAAGATCAGGGCACTTCCAGGTGAGCTTGCCGTAAGCCCTGCATACAGCCTGTTTCCTGCATATGGATCTGCAAAGTTCTGCATCAACTCCCAGCATATAGATGCTGATCCTTTAGCCGGTACTGTTTCAATGGACTATGTAACCCAGATGGTCAACTACCTGCACATGACAGCAGAAGCTGACCCTGGCGCAGTCCTTTCGGGTATGGCGCTTAATCCACGCTTTGACCTGTACAAGTACCTGTTTCAGCAAACCCTTGACAGTGCGGCTGCTGCCGGCATCCCCATTTCCTATGATCCGAAATGGGATAATATGAGCCTCCCGGTGTTGTACTGGGTAAATGGCAGGAACGGTTATCCGCAGATAAGGCCCGGGAATCCGATTTTTGTAATGGCATGGGTTGACATGAATGCTGCCCAGGGTTGTGATGCTCAGGACCTTGCGTTTAATGGCGCAAGAATGCTCTATGTTCGTGAGCTTAATGCTGCAATCAGGGAGTATCAGTTCCCAACCCGTTCAGTGGCTGATGCCGAAGCTCTTTTATCCATCCCGCCCAATGCGGATCCATCTTCATTGGGTGTGCTTGGCGAGATGGCTGCACGGGTCATTCTGAAAGACAGCAACTACATTATATACGATCATACCGGCGATATGTATCCTGACCTGTGGTACACGGAAGATGTCAGGGCAATGCAGCAGGCGTTAAAGACTGTGCTACAGGCAGAAGGGGTTTCCAACCCGATGCCAATGCTCCTTCTGACCGCACGTTTCTTCACTGACAGTCATGGCGTTCAGCCCAAGGAGTTCTCCCTTGGCACCCGTTCATGCAACGACTGCCATAACAGGATGGATGACGTTACCGGCCAGGAGGTGCCGGGTGAAATGTCTGGCGCGCACCGGACCACTGATCGTGTTATTACCTTTCTGCCGTGGCAGCCTCCGTGGTTCAGCCCGGAGAACATGGCCTGGAGCCAGGGTGATGATGGGGGAATTGTACCCACAGGGGAAAACGGTACCGATGGCCAGGGGGCCTTTTTTCTGATCGATCCTGAAATTTCGTATGTTTCCAGGATGAGCCCAAATAATGTTCCTGTTCTTGGGACAATGGCGACAGATATCCTGGAGCAGTCTGGGAAGGAGGCCAGGGATCGATTTTATCTCAACGGCAGCGACCAGGTAAAAGGATACGCCCTTCCCGGTGTAAACCAGATGTTTCTGACAGAGGCAGAGAAAGAGGCGGTTTATGTAAACCAGATTGCAACTGGTCCAGATGACCTGTTTTTCTACAATCAGATTCCTCTCCATCTTAAACCAAGCCTAAAGGAATTTGGGTACGTACCCTTTAAGCAGAAGATACAGTTTCGGGCAGGAAGAAGCATATATTCCGGGGACGGTTATATATTCAGGCTCGGAGTGGAACATTATAACGGTGAGACCATGTTTCTGTACCTTCCGCTTGCCTCCCGTCCCTATCTTTACCAGTGGGCGTTTCCAATGCTGGTAAAACAGGATGCCCCGGGTGCGCCCTGGCACAGGGTTGATGCCGGTCCCTGGGAGTGCGCCCGAATAGTGGGGGCATTTCCAGGGTATGTGAAAATCAAGATCTATGGGGCAAATGGCGGTTCTGGCAGGTATGCTGCAGTCTATGCAACACTTGACAGGGATGCCGATGGTGATGGTTTTGTGGCCTCAGTAGACTGTGATGACAGCAATCCTGTCATAAATCCCGGTGCCGTGGATGTGTGTAACGATGGCAGCGTTGACGATGACTGCGACGGGGTTGCGGCGTATGTTGATGCCTGTGGCGTGTGCGATGAAAATCCTGATAATGACGGAGAGTCCTGTGCAGACTGTGCAGGGGTGCCTGGAGGAGGCAGCAGGGTTGATGCATGCGGTATGTGCGGAGGCGATAATTCCACCTGTACTGACTGTGCCGGGGTGGTGAATGGTGCAAATGTAACAGATATGTGCGGCAACTGCGTGCTGCCTGAACATTCATGCCTTGTTGACTGCAGGGGTGTTTGGGGAGGCAGAAGCTATACGGATAACTGCGGAACCTGTGATGATAATGCATCAAACGATTGTGTTCTTGACTGTCGCGGCGTCTGGGGTGGCGATTATGTGCTTAATCAGTGCGGTCACTGTGTAAATGGTGAGGATGCCAACTGTACCCAGGACTGTGGCGGGGCATGGCACTCACCTGTCATCAGGGTCAATTACGTGAATCCCTGCGGAGAGTGTGTAAATGCCACAACCGACCAATGTGAGCAGGACTGCGCCGGAGTCTGGGGCGGTAATGCCACATTTGATTCGTGTGGTATTTGCGTCTGGGGCACAACAGGAAAAGAGCCTTGTGATGTGGTTATAGGAGGGCTTGTCTGGCAGGCCAATGACAGTGGTGATGCCCTGATGCATGATGAAGTGTTTGGTGTAGATGGGAACAGTAGCTGTGACAGGCTGGTAGCCTCCGGGCATGATGACTGGCGTCTTCCAACAGTGCAGGAACTGAAGAGTATTTACAGTGACTCTACTCCAAATCATCTGGCGCCAGGGCTTCAGGGTCACATTGCCCCGTACTGGAGCTCTGAAGCGTCCGTGAATGGTACAGGCCAGTGGGGGGTTGATTTTAGTGATAATTCATCATCGATATACGTGGATGATGCCTTGTATGTGCGTTGTGTTCGCTGTGGTGGAAACGGTGCCTATGAAGATGGCTGCGGTGTGTGTGATGCAGATACAGCCAATGATAATGCCACCTGTGGTGACTGCGCAGGCATTCCCTATGGTACCACTGAATATGATGCCTGCGGTGTGTGTGGGGGCGATAACTCAACCTGCCGGGACTGTGCCGGAGTTGTAAACGGCGCAAACATAACAGACATGTGTGGAAACTGTGTGCTTCCTGAGAATGCTTGTAAGCAGGACTGTGCCGGTGTGTGGGGCGGAAATGCCACTGAGGATAACTGCGGTGTCTGTGACAGCAATGCATCCAATGACTGTGAGCAGGACTGCGCCGGAGTCTGGGGCGGAGATAGCCGTATCAATGAGTGTGGGCACTGTGTGAGCGGCG
>JALWJV010000149.1 GCA_026996955.1 Deltaproteobacteria bacterium | reverse complement strand
AGATAGATAATTTTAAGGACTTTTTACGAGTCCATCAAATATAAGGGAGGAAACAAAATGAAATATTTTTTCAAAATCCTGTGCATTCTTCTTGTCTTCTGCATCAGCAGCATGTCACCAGCAGAAGCCAAAAACACCCCCAAATTCACACCGGGCATCAAAAAACTCACCCCTGCCCTCCCTCTCATGCGCATACCGTCTAAAAAGGCACAGAATCTATGGAAACGAGGAGGACACTACCTTTCAGGCGTACAATATGGCAGGGTGGAGAACGTAACACTTTCAGACGGCACAGTGGTTCACTTCTTCCCCCAGGCAACGGACAGCCCGTCCCGCAAATCCCACCGCTACTACTACATGCCAGCAGCCCCCAGGCTTGCCACCCATCCTGACGGAACACCCCGTTTTTCCATGATAAAATTTGTCACCGACAAGTCAAAGGCCGAGGGCGGCCTTGACGGCGCCATCATTGACTTTGCTGTAAAGTACGGGCTTACAGAGGAGCAGCGGAAAGAGGCGTGCAAGCTCATGAAAAAACGGGACAAAAAGGCTGAATTCCTGGGCTCCCTCCCCTTGGAGCCAACCGGTGACGGAAACAGTTTTGCCATAGTGTCTGCAGTTCTCAAGGACAAGGAGTTTACGCCTACTCTGGTGCATTCCGGTTCAGCCCCTGTACTTGCCGGCGAGGAGGTATCAGTTGCTGCAAGGCTTAACGCCTATGCCGCCACCCTCCTTGAAAAGAGCATGACCATGCCGGCATCAGACGTTACTGTTGAGTTTGCTCTGAAATACATCACCCGGCTTCCTCCCTACAGGGTAAGGGCAACAATTAACTTTGACCGGTACAGGGAACTTTATGATGCGTATGTACACCGCCGGGACAAGAGTTACCAGACACGCTGGGATCCCAAATGGTATAACCTGTTTCACAGGAGCACCAGGGAGAGCCTCAAGGAATCAGAGGCATCCCAGATGCTCGATCTAATGACCGAGTCAGGTGTTGCAGAGATATTTTTTGATGAGGCAGTGCCCCAGGCAGACAAAAACGCTGTTATAACCGGCATGGTGCAGCTCATCATGGACAAATTCACCACCCTTATGTCCCAGATAGGCGAGGAACAGATAGACAGTGAAATGCCTGGCTCTGATAATGAGGATAAGGAAAGTGCAGAATCAGCAAGACGCAAGGAGGCAAAGAAATATGCCCATTACCGTTACAAGAAGACAAGCCGTTCCGAGAAAAAGGTTAAAAAGCATTACACCATCAACCTGAAACAGATTGGCGCCCGCTATTCAGTCCTTAGACTCAGCGGTAATCTCTCAACCTGGTACAAAAAGCTCAAAAACAACCCGAAACTTGTGGCTGAAATCAAACTGGATGACCCGTTTTTCACAAGGCGCACCATCAACATAGTAATCGATGGCGAGACCTATGACATCTTCAAGGACATGGTGAACTATGCTGCGGTGCAGGTGCTGCCATTAAAGGCAAATCATCCCCAGGAAAAGACCATTGACCGTAAATACATTGAAAAAAACGGACAGACTGCCACCATTACCTACGCTCCAATGGGTAAGGAGTGGGGATACAAGTATGCCGTCCAGTGGAGCCTCAGAGGGGGACATCTTTATCCTGCCCATCCCCGCTGGCTTGATGGCGAAAGCCAGGGCATAACCCTTCAGGCACCTGTCAGACCGGTTTATATCGAGGCTGAGGCAGACCTTGATGAACTGGGGCAGATGGGCTTTGCAAGGGTGGCAGTGGAACTGAGCTACAGCCAGTTTGGAAGCAGGAAGACGGATCGCGGTGCCATCGCCCTCTCGGTGGCAAAGGGTGAACCTGTGGCAGGTGTTACTGTTTATCCTGACAAGGGAACCGATGATATTATGTACCGCCTGATTTATTACCACAAGAAGATGGGCAAGATGGCAGAGAAAAAATGGAAAAGGGTAGAGGGTAATTATATCTACTGCGCACCGGGAGGCTCAATTCTCGATGCACTGGGTATGAACTGAACCCATTTTCTGAACACAATGGAGACATTACATGAAACCCCAGAAAATTCCCTGCCCATGCATGGCGTTGCTGCTGATTCTGCTCCTGCCGCCAGCCCTTTCATGGGCAGGAGACAGCTCTCACAAGAAGAATACTGGTGTCCCTGACGTACTTGGCCCGGTCAACATTCCTGAAAGTATCCAGAAGGAGCTTGAAAAGAAACCGGAGAAGGAAAAGCCGTATAAAGATAAATGGTTAAAAACTCCTTATGGATCTGTTGACACCGAATGGCCTGACGACGAGGAGGAGGAAACCGACAAAACGCCAGCCATAGAAAAGGAGTATGAAAAATGCCTGTGGCTCTATGAAAAGGCAACCAGGGATGACGGAAGAGCCGAAGATGTAAACAGGGCGGTTGAATGCCTGACAGACCTTGAAGATGACGATGACTTTTCAACTCTTGACAAGGACCAGCAGGAATCTGTCTTAAAAATGCTGAATGATCTGGGTTCCTATATTTACGATGACTCAGACGACGCGGATGAGTACGACGAAGACGAAGATGAAGGTCCTTATTTTCCAGAAAGCGTTGACTCCCCTGACCAGGAGGAGGATGACAATTCCGGTGCCAAATATTTACGCCTGGATTTGGACGACGACTACTCTGATGAGAATGGGGAAGGAGAATCAGACGATTAAAAAAAGCGGGCCAGGCAGATTCACTCCCTGGCCCACGCATTATTACCCTGACAAAGAATCGCTGAGTTTCACTGCTCGATACCGTACAGCCTCCACTGGCTGTCTCCCTCTGTACGGGCAAGGGTCCAAACCTCCTGGAATTTTACCGGCTCCTGGTCACTTCCCTCTATGACACGGCCAGTGGCTTCATCCACAGTGTAATCAAGCAGATTGGCTGTAAACCTTATCTTCACATACTCATAACCTGATTCTTTCCCGCTTTCGATGATTTCAACGTTTCGAACAGCAATATTTTCAAGGCGATTGATAATTCCTCTTGCCTTCATATCCTGGAAATCCGCCTGATACTGCTGGAGGAGCTCAGGCCCAAGGAGGTCCTGAACGAGGCTCAGATCCCTCCTCATCCATGCTGCCTGAACCTTAAAAAATATATCCTGGGCAATCTCCTTGATCTCATTCTCATCAATGGCAAGGGATGAGCTTTCACTGCTGTATATTGTGCCTCCTCCAGGAGGTGGGGCGTCAAATGTCTCCCCTGTACTGCCAACATCTGTACCTGACCTGAAAGGCTCGCCTCCGGCACTGCCTCCACCATACTTCCTGGGAGCCATAAATTTTTTATAGAGAAAATAACCGATACCGCCTATTATTAGTATCTGTAAAAGCCCTATACCTGTACCGCCGATACCCCCGCCAGGATGGAAAAGGCTTCCAAAAAGCATGGAGCCAAGAAAGCCTCCAAGAAGCCCACCGCCAAGGCCGCGCATAAAGCTGCCCCTGGAACTCCGGGTTGAAGTGGCGGAGCTTCGGCTTGGCTGACGCCTCGGTGCCGGCCTGAAGGTGCTGCTCCTTCCGAAGGAGCGGCCGCCGGAACGTGCCCTGGCGTCTGCTGTTGAATCCGCGTAAAAGGTGAGCATGGATACAGAGAACAGGATAACTGAAAGTACAGCAAACAGTTTTGAATAAGTCATATTTCTACCTATGTTAAAATTTAGTAATATGTTTTGATACCATTTTTTTACAACCAGCATTTACACTAATAATGAATATCTGGTGAGTCAAACACAAAGAAAAATCGTATCTATTCACCGTAGTAAATGGTCTTGTTTTGGAGTGACTTTGAAAAATTTCGTAGTTTTTCTTGGCGAAGCGTAGCCACAAAATCGCGTCTGTCTGAGCGAGGTACGAGCGAGTTTCGCGATTTTGACGGAGCAAGCCTTAGAAAAACAAGAAATTGTTCACCGGAACGGAAAAGCAAGACCATTTACGAACCATAATTTTCATTAGTACGCTGAACAGTTACGAAAAATCACCACCTCAGCGCCTTGCCATGTTGCATGGCGCAAATGATTTACAAGACACAGACATGGGATATCCAGACCTTAAAACATGCCTTCAAGACCTTGAAAAACACGGTCATCTTGTACGGGTCAGGGAGGAAGTCTCTCCGGACCTTGAAATGGCAGAGATACAACGCAGGGCATATGCAGCCAAGGCACCTGCAATTCTCTTTGAAAATGTAAAGGGCTGCAGCTTTCAGGCAGTGTGCAACCTCTTCGGCACCATGGAACGATGCCGTTTCATTTTCAGGGATTCTCTTCGCCACGTACAGACAATCATCCGCATGAAGGCAAATGGCATGGGAGAGCTAAAAACACCGGGCAGCATTGCAAAACTGCCTGGAGCTGCGCAAACTGCCCTGTGCGCACTTCCCAAAAGTGTGCGGAGCGGCCCTGTACTTCATGGAAACTGCCAGCTTTCAGACCTTCCACAGATAAAGGGCTGGCCTGATGACGGCGGAGCATTCATCACACTTCCCCAGGTCTATTCCGAGGACCCGGAAAATCCCGGTGTACTACACTCAAACCTGGGGATGTACAGGATACAGATCTCCGGCAATAACTACAAACCGGACGCAGAGGCCGGGCTTCATTACCAGATACACCGTGGAATTGGAGTACATCACGCAAAGGCCCTTGAAACAGGCAGACCTTTACGGGTAAGCGTATTTGTAGGAGGCCCTCCTGCTCACACCGTGGCAGCAGTAATGCCCCTCCCAGAGGGCCTGTCAGAACTGATGTTTGCCGGCATGCTCGGAAGGCGCAGGTTCAGATACACGTACAGAGACGGATTCTGCATCTCCACAGAGGCTGATTTCTGCATAACCGGAACAGTGGACCCGGAGAAAACCCGCCCCGAAGGGCCTTTCGGGGACCACCTGGGCTACTACAGCCTTGTGCATGACTTTCCCTATCTGAAGATAGAAAGGGTATGGCACCGTAAGGATGCCATCTGGCCATTTACCGCAGTGGGCAGGCCACCACAGGAAGATACTGTATTCGGCAAACTCATCCATGAAATTACCGCCCCCATGGTGCCGGTTGAGATACCTGGCCTCCACGCCATGCACGCGGTTGATGCAGCAGGTGTGCACCCACTTCTGCTTGCAATAGGAAGTGAGCGCTATGTACCTTACAGGAAGCGGGTACCAATGGAGCTTCTAACCACTGCAAACGCAGTACTTGGATTCGGGCAGTGCTCCCTTGCCAAATACCTGCTGATAACTGCCCATGAGGACAATCCGCAGCTTGACATAAACCGTGTTGATGAGTTTCTGTGCCACCTGCTTGAAAG
>JALWJV010000148.1 GCA_026996955.1 Deltaproteobacteria bacterium | reverse complement strand
ACCCTTCGGGATTGCCAGCTTCACTGCATCTCCTTTGTCATCGGTCTTCCCACATAGCCTACTATAGTGGGAAGCCCTCTTTCGCGGATATGCAGCAAATCTGACAATCGCTCAACTTAGGCTAGATGAAAACAAAAAAGCCCTCCACCTGGTGATGGAGGGCTTTCATAGCCATAACTGATTATTATTCTAATTTTAACCGGTCATACTCGATTGTCAATATTTTTTTATAGCTTTATACGTAATACTAATATAACTCAGATTTTTACACCTTTTCAAGCCTTGTTGTCCGCAGGCTCTGCTGAATTATCTTTACTGGCATCACCGGCATCTGACTCTGCAATTTCAGCATCAGGCTCCTCTGTTCCAGCCTCTTCCTCACTGGTTTCATCAACAGACTCTTCAGCATCTGCTTCATCAGCCTGATTTTCTGCCTGTGCCTGTTCACCGGCGGCTTCCACGTCTGCTGTTTCAGCAGAAGTATCCTCCACTGAGTCAGACTCAACTGCGGCAACATCCACATTCGGGGTTTCAGGTTCTGTTGAGGCAGCAGTTGCAGTGGGAATGACAGATTCAGGGGCTGCGCTGGTTTCAACCTTCTTTGATCGCCTGGATGATGGTTTAAGAGAGTCAACAGCAAGCTCTATAACCGCCATCATGGTAGCATCACCGCGCCTGGGCCCCATCCTGACAATCCTGGTGTATCCACCATTTCTGTCAGAAAATTTGCCTGCCCATTCATCAAAAAGTCTTGCTACCACTCGTTTGTCACGAATAACAGAAAGTGCCTGCCTGCGGGCATGAAGATTTCCCTGTTTACCAAGGGTGATCATCCTGTCAGCCAGCCTTCGAAGCTCCTTGGCCCTGGTTATGGTTGTAACAATGCGCCCATGCTCAAGGAGAGATGTGACCATGTTGCGCATCATAGCCTTGCGATGTGGCGTGGTTACGCCTAGTCTCCTGGTTCTAACGCGATGCCTCATTTTTTATCACCTTCCTGATCGCCGGCTTCATCTGATTCAGAAGCTGCTTTTGGGGACCAACCTGGAAGCTCCATTCCAAGGTGCAGGCCAAGACCATCCAGTATCTTCTGGATCTCTTCCAAAGATTTCCTACCAAAATTCTTTGTCTTTAACATCTCCTGCTCAGTTTTCTGAACAAGCTCCCCAATGTAGTGAATATTTGCATTCTTCAAGCAGTTTGCAGATCTGACAGAGAACTCCAGCTCGTCAATTTTCTTGTTCAACTCTTCCAGTTTACCGTCAAAATCGTTCTCTTGAGTCTCTACCTCAGGCTCCTGTACCTCATCAAAATTGATAAATACGGTGAGCTGTTCCTTGAGGATTTTTGCAGCATACGCTATGGCATCCTCAGGAGTAACGCTTCCATCAGTCCATACTTCTATGGTCAGCTTGTCATAATCTGTCCGCTGACCAATCCTGGCCTGGGTGACTTTATAATTGACCTTTTCAATGGGAGAGAAGAGAGAATCAATATAGATTCTACCTACATCAGTATCGTCACCTTTATCCTGCTCATCAGAGGGGATATAGCCTTTGCCCCAGATGGCAGTCATCTCAATATTAAGAGAACCTTCATCTGTTAGGGTGGCTATGTGAAGGTCAGGATTCATAACCTCAACACCGCCTGTTGGTGAAATGATATCCCCTGCCTTGACCTCACACGGCCCTTTCTTTTCAATCCTCAAGGGCTCTTCCCGGTCATGATGAAGCTTCAACCTGACACTCTTGAGATTTAGAATAATCTCAGTAACATCCTCAAGGACACCGGGAATGGTTGCAAACTCGTGCAACACCCCGTCAATCTTGACAGAATTGATAGCAGCTCCCTGAAGAGACGATATAAGTATTCTCCGAAGCGCTATACCAAGGGTGACTCCATATCCTCTTTCAAGAGGCTCGCAAACAAATTTGCCATACCGGTCTGTGTGAGAGTCCGAATCAACCTGCAGTGCCTTGGGCACAATCAACTCTCTCCAGTTTCTATAAAATGGAGTCTGTTCGGTATTCTGATTTTCAGTCATAATTTTTTCCAACACCTTGCGGCAGGAGGTTAAGTTTACTTGGAGTAAAACTCAACAATAAGCTGTTCCTGAATAGGAATGGTAATGTGACTTCTCTCAGGCATCCCCTTGACAGTACCGACTCTTTTTTCCGCATCCAGTTCCAGCCAGTCAGGCACACCTCTTCGGGCAACAGCTTCCAATGCCTGAACTACAGGAACAATCTGATGTGACTTTTCCCTCAGGGCTATTTTGTCACCTTCCTTAACCTGAAATGAAGGAATATCTGTTTTTACACCGTTCACCGTAAAGTGCCCGTGACGAACAAGCTGCCTGGCCTGGGAACGGGAGTCAGCAAAACCGAGACGATATACTACATTATCAAGCCTTCTCTCAAGGAGTACAAGCAGGGTGGTACCGGTAAGTTCCTTGCGCCTGTCTGCCTCGGCAAAGTAACTACGGAACTGCTCCTCCTTGATACCGTACATCCTTCTGACTCTCTGCTTCTCCCTGAGTCGAATACCGTAGTCGGAAACCTTTACCCTGCGCCCCTGGCCGTGCTGCCCCGGGGGATAACTTCTCCGCTCAAATGAACATTTGTCAGAGAAACATCTATCGCCTTTAAGGAAGAGTTTGCTGCCTTCCCTTCTACATAAACGGCAACGTGGACCTGTATATCTTGACACTTCTTGTCCTCCAGTAAATTCTCGGAAATTTTTTATTTGCTAAACTGCCTGCCCAATGATTCTAGAAGGGAGTTCTGTATCAGTTAAGCCACCTTTAGTTTCTGAATTAAAAGGGTATTGGACCCTAAACCCGGCGACGCTTGGGCGGCCTGCATCCATTGTGAGGAAGAGGCGTGACATCTTTGATAACCTTTATCTTGAGCCCTGCTGCAGCAAGTGCCCTGACTGCGGCCTCACGTCCGGACCCGGGACCATTAACATGGACATCCACTACACGCATTCCATGCTCCATGGCCTTTCTTGCAGCATTCTCTGATGCCATCTGAGCGGCAAACGGGGTACCCTTGCGAGAACCCTTGAAACCCTGGGCTCCGCATGTTGACCATGAAACCGTATTACCCTGCTTGTCTGTAATAGTTATACAGGTGTTGTTGAATGTGGCTTGTATGTGAACAATGCCTTCGGGAATGTTCTTTTTTTCCCTTCGGCCACCTCTTCTTGGTGATGCCATTTGATTAACTCCTAACTGATCAACTTTTTGGATGCTGCTCCGCAAGCTTTTATGCGATAAACTTAAGCAGTATCCGGCAGTCAGTTAATAGGGACCTTGATTAAGGGCCCTGATTAACGCTTTTTCTTCTTAACTGCTGTACGACGAGGACCTTTTCTGGTACGGGCATTAGTAGAAGTACGCTGTCCGCGAACAGGCAGCCCTCTCCTGTGCCTGAGTCCGCGATAACACCCCATGTCCATGAGTCTCTTGATATTCATGGAGACTTCACGGCGAAGATCACCCTCAATCTTACACTCAGAATCGATAATCTTCCTGAGTGCCGTGATGTCCTCATCTGTTAAAGTATCTGATTTCTTGTTTCTATCAATTCCAGCCTTATCGAGAATCTGCCCTGCAAGTGTACGCCCGATACCATAAATATAGGTGAGGGCTATTTCCATTCTCTTATTATTGGGCAGGTCAACCCCTGCTATTCGTGCCACGAAGTTTCCTCCCTTTTATCCCTGACGCTGCTTATGCCTGGGATTTTTACAAATTACTCGGACTATTCCTCTGCGCCTGATGACTCTGCAATCCTTGCATCTTGGCTTTACGGATGCCTTAACCTTCATAATCGTTCACCTTTATATAAGTATAACAGTAGGGAAAATACCTCGCCGTTCAGTGGTGATGTACGAGATATTTTATTACCTGGCTGTATGATTATTACCTTTCTCTGTAAACAACTCTTCCTCTTGTGAGGTCATAAGGAGACAACTCCACTGTTACCCTGTCTCCCGGCAGTATTCTGATATAATGCATGCGCATTTTGCCGGAGATGTGTGCCAGGACCTTGTGGCCGTTATCAAGCTCAACCCTGAACATTGCATTTGGCAAGGTTTCCAGAACCTTACCTTCTACCTGTATTGCGTCGCCCTTTGACATATTTATTACCTGTACTGATAATGCAAGAAAATTGGTTTTTTTGTGCTGTTTTCTACCAGTAAGCTCAGGACAAATTCGGCAATATAACCGAATTGCAAGAAATAGCAACCAATTTGATAATCAGCCATTTTCAAACCGTAATGACATTTTCCTACCTGAGCAGACTTAAAATCAGAGGACCATGGTCTGTTACTGCAACAGAATGTTCGTAATGGGCAGCAAGCGATCCGTCCTTGGTGACTGCGGTCCAGCCGTCAGCAAGCACTTTAACATCCGCCTCACCAGCTGTGACCATTGGTTCAATGGCTATTACCATGCCCTTTTTTAACTTGGGGCCACGCCCCTTTTTACCGTAATTTGGAACCTCAGGGGGCTCATGAAGGTTCTTGCCGATGCCGTGACCTACGAACTGCTTAACAACTCCGTATCCGTATTCTTCAACTTTTGACTGAATGGCTGAACTTACATCGCCCAGGCGTTTGCCCTTTTTTACCTTTTCTATTCCGCTGAACAGAGCCTCTTTTGCACAATCTATTAATCTGTAAGCCTCTGAGGAACCGAATTCGCCAACTACCTGGCTTATTGCGGCGTCTCCATAATAATCATCATGAATAACGCCCATATCTATGCTTACAAGGTCTCCTGCCTCCAAAACCCTGTCAGGCGAGGGGATGCCGTGCACTATTTCTTCGTTAATTGAAACGCAAAGGGTGGCAGGGTAGCCCCTGTAACCCTTAAACGCAGGTATGGCTGAGCAGCTTATGACATACTCTTCAGCCAGCCTGTCAAGGTCATAGGTTGTGACACCGGGCAGCAGATTTTCCCTTAACATCTCAAGGGTACGTGCCACTATTTGATTGGCTACCAAAAGCTTTTCTATTTCCCACGATGCCTTTAAACTGATGCGTCGTGAAGCCTTTTTTTTCTTCACCCGTTAGCCAACTTTGAATGCAGAGAATAAAAAAACGATATTGCCTGTTAGCCCCTTCTGCCCTTCAAGGTGGCGCCTTTCATAAATCCCTCATAGTTTCTTGTAATGAGATGGGACTCAATCTGTCCCATGGTATCCATGGCTACCCCAACAACAATCAGAAGCGCTGTACCCCCGAAATAAAAGGGAACATTGAGCTTTGAAATAAGTATGCTGGGTAGAACACAGATTAGGGAGACGTAGGCTGCTCCTATAAGGG
>JALWJV010000147.1 GCA_026996955.1 Deltaproteobacteria bacterium | reverse complement strand
GTGGTATAGCAAGTATGCCATTATCCTACTTTTACGCTATATTCGTTATATTTTACATTATATTATATTTTATTAAAAAATCCAAAAGTCTTCGAAACTGCCCGGTAGCAAACTCTAGCCCTACCTTCTCTTATTGGCAGTCTTCTTTTTCCTAGCCTTTGAGGTCTTTTTTTTCCTTGCCTCACTGCCCAGGTCCAGACGGTACACCAGAATGTCATTATCGTCGGAGGGAACAGGAAAAAAACCGAACTTTTCAGCAAGGCCCTTCATTGCGGTATTCTGCCTTAATACATTCATGTAAATGGTCTTTATGCCTGATTTTACCGCTGCCTCAAGGGTTCTTGTCATAAGCTCAGTCCCAATGGCCTGACCCTGCCAGGGGTCACCAACCGCAAAGGCAAGCTCTGCAGATTCCCGGTCAGGAAGCATGGTGATCCTGCCTGAGCCAACAATCCTCTTTATGCCGTGTTCCCGCACCTCAGCCACAAGTGCAAGCTCCCGGTAGTAGTCCACCTGGCAGTAGCGCACCAGGTCCTCATGGCTAAGCTCCTTGATTGGCTGGAAAAATCTCAACAGTATTGTCTCGGCTGAAAATGTATTAAAGAGCTCATTCATCAGGGGCTCATCTTCAGGCTTTATTGGCCGGATGGTATATGGCGTGCCATCCCGCATCTTTGCCTTCCAGGTAAACTGTACAGGATATGGGGCAATGGCAAGATGTTCCGGTGCGCCTCCCCTGAATCTCTTGATACCGTCAACGATTGTGTGATCAAGCACAATTCTGCCATCCAGGCAGAGTCCGCCGTGCCTGCCTGCATAAAAGGGGTTGATATCCACCTCCAGAACCTGTGGAAAATCCGTAATGAAATTTGAAAATTTCATCAGTATCTTTTCAAGCAGTTCAAAGGGAAGGCCAAGTGTCCTGGTGGCACGCTCATACCGGCAGATGCGGGTATCCTGCATGAGCTGCGCTGCGAGATTCTGATTAAGGGGCGGAAGGCCCACGGCAAAGTCTTCCATAGCCTCAAACAGCTTGCCCCCTGCCCCAAAGAGTATAACAGAGCCAAAAGTCGGGTCACGCTTTGCGCCAAGGGCAAGCTCAATACCGGGCCAGTGAATCATGGGCTGAAGCGTCACACCGGCAAAGTGTGCATCAGGCCTTGCCTCTCTAAGGTTGTTCAGTATGGTTGTAAATGAATCTTTTACCAGGGACTCTTCCACATTGAGCAGCACGCCTCCAACACTGCCCTTGTGGGTAACGTCATGGGACTCCAGCTTCATTACCACCGGAAATCCCATTCCCCTTGCGATTTCAAGCGCCTCATCAGGAGTCCTGGCAAGCTCCATTGGCGGCGAAGGTATATGATATGCCTCAAATATCTCCTTGGATTCACGCTCTGTAAGGAGAAAACGTTTTTCTGAAGCAGCCCTTGCAAAGATCTCCTCTACCACCTGGTAATCAGGGTCAAAATCATCAATTATATTGGCAGGGGTCTCTGTAAGCAGCTTTACAATGCGGTCATGCCTGTAAAGATAAACAAAGCTCTTTACCGCATGCTCAGGGGTCACGAAGGTGGGAATGCCCCCCCTGTTAAGAAGCTCCCTGCCCTGGCTCATAATCTCGCTTCCCATCCAGCAGGCAAGGACCGGCTTTTTGGGATATTTCTTTGATATTTCAACCAGCTTTGCCGCTGTCTCCTCTGGTGCTGTGGCAAACTGCGGGGTCAGGATTACCAGCACCCCGTCTGTTCCCCTGCTCCTTAGGCATGTCTCAATGGCAGTAGCATAACGCTTGGCAGATGCATCCGAGAGAAGATCAACGGGATTCTCCGCTGTTGCCCACTGGGGCAGCACATCCCTTATCTCCTTCTTTTCTCCTGCGTTCAGCTGTGCCAGCTGGCCGCCCATATTGATGAGCATATCCGTTGCCATAACCGCAGGCCCCCCGGCATTGCTGATGATTGCAAGTCTGCTTGAAACAGGGGCATGCTGCTTGGATATGGTTTCAGAGACATTAAAAAGCTCCAGAATCTCGTCCACCCGCACCATACCGGCACGTTTGAACACCGCATCATAAACCAGATCCTCACCTGCGAGCACACCTGAATGTGTCAGCGCAGCCTGCCTGGATTCAAAGTACCTGCCTCCCTTTACCACAACCAGGGGTTTTGCCTTTGCAAATGCCCTGGCAGCGCTCACAAACTTTCGTCCATCAAGCACAGATTCAAGATAGAGAACTATACCTCTGGTAAAGGGGTCAACAGCCAGGAAATCAATGATGTCCGCAATATCAACGGCGGCCTGGGCACCAACCGACACAAAGGTGCTGAGACCCACATTCTTGGATGCTGCAAAATCCAGGATGCCATTTGCAAGGGTTGCGCTCTGGGAAACAAAGGCAAGACGGCCTGAGGGAGGAAATTTATGCGCCATGCTGATATTCAGTCCACTCCTGGGGCGCTGGAGACCAAGGGAGTTTGGGCCAAGCACAGGGAGATCATACCTGTCTGAGATATCCTTTATTGCCTCCATGAGTTTTTCAGGAGCCTTCATCCTGGAGCGAAAATCATTTGCAAGTACAATTGCAGCCCCGACACCAGCCATTGCCGCTCTCTCAAGCTCTTTAGGTACGTCATCAGGAGGCCCAGCCAGCACAATGAGGTCCACCGGCTCCCCGATCTGTTCAAGGCTGCCAAAGGCAGGAATACCCCTGACTGAGACCTTGCCTGAATGAAGTGGATAGACCACTCCCTTGAAATCCGCAGTCAGGATGTTCCGCAGCACCATTGTGCCTGGACATTCTCCTGCATCAGTAAAACCGTGAACAGCTATACGCACCGGAGCAAAAAGTGATTTAAGTGACCTTACTCGCATATTTTATTTCCTGGAAAATTATTAAATTGTTATATAAGCTATAGATAGATGGACGTTGGGTAACCATTATGAATATAATATCCCAGGGTTAGACCTGGACACCTCCCGGGGCTATGGCAGCTCGAAGGGGCGTAACTGCTATACTTTTTTTAAGGATAGTATTGAACCTTTTCACAGGCAAGGATGATAAATTTTTATGCAAATTTCTAAAAACCGAGGAGCAATCCAATAAAATCATTAAAAAATTGAGACAGATAGCCGAAAAGTAAAACATAATTGCATACCTGTTCAATTTCTGCACAGCAAACGGGAGCGGGAAAACTCTGAAAGCACTCACATAAAAACCATGGAGGTGAACCAGATAATGTTTAATCAATCCACAACCGCCGGCGCCAAGCCTGGCGCCATTGATACCAACGACCTGATTGAACGAATCAGGCCCTACGCCACAGTCAATGACTACGGTCCGGGAGAGAAAGTAATTGTTCATGGCCAGGACGCATCGGCCCTCTATTACGTGGACAGAGGGGTAGTAGAGGTAAGTTACTCCACTAACGGCACAAAGGTAATAGTCGCCCTTATTGGTACAGGTGAATTCTTTGGAGAGATTGGCTTTTTTGATGGAATAAGCAGGGTACGAGACATAACAACCACAGAAAAATCAACTATTTGTACCTGGGCAAGGGAAAACATAGCCATAATGAGGGAAAAGAACCCAGGACTTTATGCAGATTTTCTATTTCATACCGCACAGTCCATATGCCGCAAATTCCGCAGGTTGCTTGAAGAAAAGGAACCACTGAAGGCCTACGCCGCCTCACTTACAGAGGGGAGACAGCAACTCTTCAATATAGTGTCTCCAATCCCCGACAGCCTGTACAACATGGAGGTATGGAAAGAAGTTCACAGCCAGGTGGAAGGCTTCAAGATTGCCATGTATGACCTGACAAATTCTGTCCAGATGCTATCCCGCGATGAGCTCTTACCTGAACACTATAAGAAGTGCGGTGACATAATCAGCAGCTTTAACAACGCCCTGGATCAGCTTGATAAGAGCATAGAAGAGGGTAAACTCAAAAATTATCTAATGGGTTATATCTTCAAGGAGATATTCCCCTATTTTATGCGCAGCCGATTTGCACAGAGGACGTACTTCAAGCCAAAAGGATATGCTGGTGATTTTCTGATGATGGAGCTCATTTACCAAAACAGTCCGGAAGGTGATGGCAACCTCGGGGTTCTCATAGATGCCTACTGCCTTGATGCCCCAGCCTCACGTGCTGTTCGAGGAAGACGAAAGGCTCTCTCATCACTCCTTAAAGAGTACTCCGCCCCCCTGATTGAGCAGGGCAGGAGGGTGCATATCATGAATCTTGCCTGCGGCTCAAACAGGGAACTTTTTGATTTCATCAGGGAGTGCCCGGACACATCCAAAATTTCAGCTCTCTGCGTGGATGCCGACCAAGATGCACTTGAATACACAGATAGAAACGTAAACAACTTTGACCACAACGCCACTATACGCCTTATGAAGGATAACGTGGTGAAGTGGGCCATTGGCAGGGTCAGACATGAATTCGGCAAACAGGACATTATCTACTCTGCCGGCTTGACAGACTACCTGGATGAACGGCTGTTCATCATTCTGCTTAACCGCATTTATGAATTCCTTAACCCTGGTGGCATTGCGATTATATGCAACTTTGCAGACCGGTTCCCCCATAAATCGTGGATGGACCAGTTACTGCAGTGGAAGCTCATCTACAGGGACGAGCCTGAAATGGAACGGCTTTTTGAAAAGAGCAGGTTTGGCAAGACTATTAAACTGTTTACAGAAGAAGAGGGTATTACCATCTTTGCCATTGCACGGAAAGAGGGATAAAGTGCAACTATGACCACGTTTACCAACATGGAAAAGTTCTGGGAAGCCCAGCAGAACCTCATACGCCAGCGCTTCAGGCTGTTTGCAGGACTTGGCGCTGTGCTTGTCCCGCTCTTTTCCCTGGTGGATTACTTCTACTATCCTCAGCACTGGAGGGATTTCCTCTTAATCCGCTCCTTTATCACCCTTTACTGCGTCATTATCCTGATAATTGACAGGGGCAGGCCAGATGCCCGATTCATATCCTGGGCTGGCATTATCGGGTACTACCTTACAGGTGCAAGCATTATATGGATGATAGTTGCAACCGAAGGGGCAATAAGCCAGTACTACGCTGGACTCCTTCTTCTATTTGTGGGCATCTGTACTGTAATTCCACTTGATACATGGCGCATTGCATTTCATGTTGGTGCTCTTTACCTGCTCTTTGTAGCAGCGGTGTTCCTTGCCGGCAACTGTAACAACTACAGGCTTTGCGTTATAAACAACATCTTCATGGTTGCCACCACCCTTGTTCTGCTAATTGCAGTACACTCCAACTTCAAGACCAGGTTGAGGGAGTACAACTATAGGCGGGAACTTGACAGGACAAGTGCCAAGCTCCACCAGTACACCGATCTTCTGGAGAGCAGGGTGGCTGAATCAGAAGCCAACTATGCTACTCTTGTAAACAATGCTGATGAGGCAATCTTTGTCCTTGAAGATGATGTCATCACCTTTCCCAATCCCAGTACTGCCGTCCTTTTAGGACATGACAGGCGGGAACTGGGTTGCTTCAACTTTATTGACTTCGTAGTCCCGGAACACAGGGAGCAGGTACTTGATGCATACCTTGAGGTAGCCGGCTGGAACAAGACTATAACGCTTGATGCAATTAAGATAAGCCGTGCAGACAAAGATATCCGCGTGGTAATGCTCACCATTGTCCCTGTGGAATTGAGAGGCAGAAAGGCATTGCTCCACTTTGCCCGGGACATTACAGAGAGACAGAGACTTGAAGCTGAACTTTTGCAGGCACAGAAGATGGAAGCTATTGGTACGCTTGCAGGTGGCATAGCCCATGACTTCAACAACGTACTTCAAATTATAACCGGCTATATCCAGCTCCTTGAAATCCGGCAACTCTGCAACGATGAAGGACAACGGCTTGTAAAGAACATTAAAAAGGCCGTTGACCGTGCATCCCACATTACCCGACAGCTTCTAATGTACAGCAGAAAAACAGACTTTAATCCTGTGCCCATTGATGTAAATGAGCACATTGTCACTGTCTGCCGTCTTCTTGAGCGCACCATACCCCGCATGATATCCATCAACCTTCACCTTCAGGGAGATCTCAAACGTATAGAGGCAGAGCCCATACAATTTGAGCAGGTCATTATGAACCTTGCTGTAAATGCAAGGGATGCCATGCCTGATGGCGGCAGACTGGACATCAGTACGGAAAATATTCATGTTGATAAATCCATGGCAAGAAAACACGCAGGACTAAATAGAGGGGATTATGTACTGCTTAAAGTCTCCGACACCGGGACAGGCATGGATGAAAAGACTCTTCGCCGAATATTTGAACCTTTCTTCAGCACAAAAGAGGAAGGAAAGGGCACTGGACTGGGCCTGGCCATGGTTTATGGCATTGTAAAAAAACATGGTGGGGTTATTTACTGCTCCAGCACACCAGGTCATGGCACCTCTTTTTCCATTTTCCTGCCTGTTTACCAGGAAAAGCCGGAAAAAGAGGCACCAGAAGAGGATGAGGCAAAAGATCGGGCCATCGGGGATGGAGAAAGCGCACTGATACTCATAGTGGATGATGAACCCGGCATTCTCGAAATTGAAAAAGAAATGATTGTCATGCATCATTACAGGGTCATTACAGCCAGAAGCGGCGAGGAGGCCCTGGAAATCTTTAAAAAACATGAGGATGAGATAGGCCTTGTAATACTTGACATCAACATGCCCGGCATGGGTGGATATCATTGCCTTCTTGAACTGAAAAAACTCAACCCCCATATCAATGTACTTATTGCCACTGGCTATGCCGGAGAGGAGCACCTCAGCAAGGTAAAGGAAGCAGGCATTGCTGACATAATCCATAAGCCCTTTAAAATCAACGACATCCTCCCCAAAATACGAACCTTGCTTGGTCCGCCCAGGCAGGAAAATGCCGGCCAAGACTCTTGAATTTTACCCGCAAATACCCCCGAATAATCGCAGAAATAATAAATTGTAACAACCTACTCTTTATACTACCGGCTTCTGCCCTCATCACACAGGCAATCATCTTTCTGGGCATTTTTTTCATTTGCGGCCAGGATAACGACCTGCCTGACATCATCCCGTTTTTAAGGCTTATCCTCATAGTTACGCCAATACTTGTTATTTCTTGTATTATCAGTGCACACCTTCTCCAAAGGTATTTGAAGAAGGTTCTGCAACTGCATGAAAAAGACCAGGAAAATGATGAACGGTTCCGAAATCTGACAGAACTGCTTCCTGAAGGAATCTTTGAGGCAGATGCCAACTTCAAGGTTACCTATGCAAATCAAAGGGCATTCGAAATTTTTCAATATGATGAAGGCAGTCTCGAAAAGGGAATTTATTTACTTGACACCATAGTCCCAGAAGACCGGAAAAAAATGCTGGATAATGTGGCAAAACGCATTCAAAACATAAATCTCCTGCCACAAAGATACCGGGCAATCAAAAAAGATGGCACTGTATTCCCAATACTTATTCATGCCAAAGTAATCAGGAAATATAACGAAGTTGTCGGATTTATAGGTATTTTGATGGATCTTAGCGAGCAGGAGAAGGTGGAAGAAGAAATATTAAGATTAAGAAAACTAAAATCCGTTGGACTGCTTGCCGGAGGAATAGCCCACGACTTTAACAATTTTTTGACTGGAATTTTTGGAAATATCGAATTGGCAAAGATGTTGATTGATCCTGACCATAAGGCGCATGAACTGCTTGAAAGGGCAGGACAGTCCATGGAAACCGCCACCAATCTCACAAAACAGCTCCTGACATTTGCCAGGGGCGGAGAACCGGTAAAAGAGGTCTTAGACATAGGCCCCTTAATTGAAGAAACTGGCCATTTTGCCCTCAGGGGCAGCAAAATCGGACTCAAAACCGAAATAGATACCGATTTGCTGCCTGTGGAAGCTGACAAGGGACAGTTAAGCCAGGTTATAACCAACCTTGTCATAAATGCAAAGCAGGCAATGCCAACCGGGGGTTTTATTACTATTACAGCCAGGAATGTCAAAAATACAGAGACTCCCCTTGTGGAAATTACCGTGGAAGACCAGGGTACCGGCATCCCGCCAAAACATCTGGACAAGATATTTGACCCATATTTCTCCACCAAACAGGATGGAAGCGGCCTTGGGCTGGCATCTGCACATTCTATAATCATCAAACATGTCGGCTCAATCAGGGTGGATTCCCAGTTGAATCGTGGCACCATTTTTACCATTCAGTTACCTGCAACCACAAAAAGGTGCGAAACCCGGGACGAAAATACTCCCTGCACTGAAACACCAGGTTTTTCCGCCTCTATTCTTGTTATGGATGACGAGTCTGCTGTTAGAAAAATTCTTTGCGCCATGCTGGAAATAATGGGTCATAAGCCGTCTTCTGCCAAGGAAGGCGGTGAAGCAGTTGAAAAATACCAAAAGGCCTTGGAGGCCAAAGCCCCCTATGACCTGGTGATAGCTGACCTGACTGTTCCCGGTGCAATGGGTGGGCTTGAAATGGCAAAAAATATCCTTGACATTAACCCTGATGCAAAAATCATTGTATCCAGCGGCTATTCCACTGACCCGGTAATGGCCAATTTTAAAGATTTCGGCTTTATAGGGCGTGTAGGCAAACCGTACCGTTTCGTAACCCTGCAGAGTGTAATTCAGGAGGTATTGGAACAAGGCAGGGAACATCCTGACATAAAAGCGCAAAACTGATCCCACGTCTGCTTTTCAACGGCACGGAAAAACAATTCCATTCAAAGGAACAGCTTATTAAGGTTTAAGTCGGTTAGTCAAAGACTTATCCTCTATAAGGCACTGCTGATATAATCAATAAACCGTCATAAGGTTATTGAGACCCTTAACAAGAACCTCAACCGTGTTACATAATAGTGGAATGCCTCAATACCTCGCTGCTTATCCTGATACCTGCCTCCTGGACAGCCCGCATATTAACCATTATGCGCAATCTTTTCTTTGGTACATAAAGACAAATCATCCCGTTGGACTTACAAAAATCCTCTTCATCACCCACAGTGAGCACGTCTAGCCCTTTTGTCAATTCAAGAACTGACCCGTAATACTCCTTCATGTCCGAGCCTACATAAATAATGTTGCAACTGCGGACAAAACGGGAAAGGGCATCTGTTTCCTGATCAGATAGCCCGTCATGGCACTGAAATACCCGGATATTAATATCCATGCCGTTCTCCCTCATGCTCTTGGCAACGTCACTGAATGTTGCCGAGCATAAGGTTGGGTTCCTTTCTATTATCCCCACAGTCAGCCGTGACACTGTTTTCTCGAGCCATTGCACATCCATTGCAATTCTCATAAGTACAACTGCACGTAAACGGCATGTCTCTACAGCAGCATATGCGTCAGCAGTAGAGATAATGGCCAAAACCACAACTATGTTCAGAGATAATATATGCCTTTTATACCAGTTGATGCCGTATCCCTCCGCCTCTTCCTCATGCCTGCCTCTCAGATCACTGCAAGGTTTCGCCAAAACCCTGCCAATACATTCCCCCTTACGCAAGCACTCGCTTTTTCAAAATGAGTACCTAAGAGAAAGTCCGAGAGAGGGCGCTTCCGACCTGTATTCCGAGACCCGTTCTGCATAGTTACGCTTGTTCAAATCTTTATCAAACCAACCCAGGATATTAAAAAGATCAAGACGGGCCTGCCAGTGCGGCGTAAACCTGTACTCTGTACCTAGATTAAGATAATAATTTCCATCAAATGCCTTGTCATATCCTGAATCAGACAGCCCCAAGCCGATGCTGTCAGGAAATGTTCCCTCCCTGTTATTGTACCTTGTCTGGTCATGGGCACCGGGAAAGCCCCAGTATATCTGGAGTGATCCATCAACAGAAAATCCAGGGGTAAAATTGTATGAGGCAAACAGCTTTGTCAGGTTTTCAGACCAGATTGCAAGTGAATGACCATATCCATAAGGCTCTGCCGACCAGGGCTGTACAGTTCCAGGCTCTACAAGGTCAAAGTCCAGCAGCTTTGTATAGGAATGCGACAAGCTCAAAATATACCCATTTCCCTGCCACCTGAACTCAGCCTCAATGCCATAAATCTTGTAATCTGCCAGGTGATTGCTCCGCCGCAACTGTGTATTCCAGGCCACAAGTTCTATATCCTGGTAAAAGGCAGAGATGGCTGAAAAAGCCTTATTGCCGAACATGCGCTCATACCTGAACTCACCAGAACGTATCTTTTCGGAATCACTGTACCCCTTGCCTGCCACGTACTGGGCACGCAGTTCATCATCTCCTGCCCTGCGCACAGACTGGTTCCCAATAACCTTGAGCGTATCATCCTCTGTGGGTTTGAAAATGATGGCAGCCCGTGGCGAGTAGAGCCAGTCAGTATAGCTGTGCTTATCCATTCGCCCCCCTGCATACAGGGTCCACTTACGGCTCAGATCCCACCTGTACTCTCCAAGTACTGACCAGGTGTTTGTATCCCAGTCATCAACATCTCCCTGGGCAAGGGTGCTTGCTCCGGTATGGGGATAGCCCGGACTATCCAGACCGAAAATTTCATGAGACAGCGCAGCGCCAATGGATATGGAGTGATTTACAGCAGGATTCCAGTGGCCCATTGCCCTGACATAATACTCATCCTCTCTTGAAGAATAACATGCTGTTTGTATGCCCGCCCGGGTATTGCCAGAAAACACCTTGTCCCAATAGATAGGAGGTGTCTCCTCGTAATCGAACATGTCATAACTCAGTGTCAAAATACCCTTGAATCCAGGCATAAACTGATACTCATACCTGCCCAGAAGTGTAAGCTGCTGATATCCAAATCCCCTTCCAGGTACTGCATCCAAGGAAAATTGTCCGGTTACCGGAAACTTGCCTATGGGAGGCGAGGCTAGCTGCTGTCTGAGCTGATCCACATGGTTTCCACCAGAAGTGTATCTTATCCATGCCTGCAGTCCTCCCCAGTCAATCTGTGCATGGACCTTGTGTTTTACAGCACTCCTGTACCCTTTATGATCATTATCAATATGAAAGGGCACATCCTTGCCTGACTTTATCCAGTACATTCCATCAGGCGTGTAAAAACTCTTTCCAAAGACATAAGGAGAGTCATCCTGGTCAGCACCGGCGTAGTCGGTAAGTCCATAATCAAGGAAAAAACTGGCACCGTTTTCAAAACTGTAGCCACCGCGCATCTCCAGAGATGTAAACCGCTCAATGGCACCCTGGCGCACATTTACATCAAAGCCGTTATACTCTTCACCGTTTCTGGTGATGATACTTATAACTCCAGCCACTGCCCCTGGCCCATAGACTACAGAGCCGGGACCCCGTACAACATTAACTGATTCAATATCCTCCATCATTGGAAGATCAAGCTCACTGAATGCGCCAGCCTGAAGGCGGTGATTCATAATCTTTCCATTCACCAGCAGGAGGATTTTGTCGTTGCTGTTACCGATAATTCCTCGTATGCCAATTGCCTCCGGACCGAAGTAATTTCTTGCAACCTCAAGGTTGGGCACATAGATTTCGAGCACCTTGGCAAGGGATCTTGCTCCGGACTGCCTGATCATATCAGCAGTTATTGTAGTCATGGCGGCAGGGGTATCCCTGGGGGTAGATTGAGACACTGTTCCTCCCTGCTCCACTTCAATAGAAAGGAGCTCTTCAAGGGACATATTGGTAAGTTCTGTCAGAGATACATGGTATGCTGCTTCACATGTCCCGGTGATTATGGTCAAAAACAGGGAATATATGGCAACAAGAAACAAACTGAACTTGCCCTGCATGAGCCAAAACCCTCCAAAGTGATATGATATTGTTTTTAGACCAATAGCATGGTGATGAAATTTACCACCACAGCCTTTACTGTATGCCCCCTCATTTGGCTCCGCCACCTGAAAAAACTGGAACTTTACTTTTCTGGTTTTGCCAGTTGGTAAAGTTCCTCAAATCTGAAATTCTCCACCATGGCCCTGATTGCCGATTCAAGCTCACTGTTTCCTGCTCCGGAAACAATTTCCAAACATTTTTCCGCATCAAGCAGCAATGCCGCCTCAGCCAGTGCATTCCGCTCCTCTGCCTCAAGTCCACTGCTTATCATTGAGGAAAGTCCGGAAATATCCGGCAGATCTGTCCCGCTTTTTGTATCCGGCGTTTCAGCGCCAGTCTTCTTTCCATCCTGCTGGTACATGAATTCCACGCCAAGATACCTTTCCATTACGTCAACGATTTCCTCTTCCCTGAACGGCTTTCGTACAAGATCATCGCATCCTGCAGCAAGAATGTTATCCTTTTCATCTTCAAAGGCGTGGGCAGTTAGTGCTATTATGGGAATCCGACCAAGATCTGCGTCCATTTTTCTGATCATGCGCGTTGCCTCCAGGCCATCCATAACCGGCATTCGTATATCCATCCAGATGAGATCCGGTCTAAAGGAGCTCACCATCTCCACTGCCTGTTTTCCATCCTCTGCCTCAGCGATCTCAGTAAAACCAATGCCTTCAAGGAACTGCCGCAACAGCAACCTGTTTTCTTCCATATCTTCTACAATGATTATTTTGAACCGGGGTTGCCCTGGCTTTATTCCCAAAACCTTTTGCGTGCTCTTCTTCTCAATTATTTCATCCTGGCTGGCAGGCTCGTAACAGATGTCAAAGGCAAATACAGACCCCTCTCCCACTCGGCTTTCCACATGTATATCCCCTCCCAGCATACGGACAAATCTCTTTGCTATGGCTAGGCCAAGACCTACACCGGAACCGGCCCTTTCAGACTCTTTTTCCTGTACAAAGGGCTCGAATATACGATTTATCTGTGTTTCCGGTATTCCTCTGCCGGTATCAGATACCCGAAAGGTCAACCGGCCTGGACATGACGAAGATACCTCAAGTGATATGACCCCCTGGTCAGTATATTTGATGGCATTATTAAGGAGATTGATAAGAACCTGTCGAAGCTTTCCCTGATCGGTTTTTATATACACTGGAGTATCATCAGAGATAAACATCTCGAATTTCAGTTTTTTTGCTGCAACCTGGCTTATAACCATCTCCTTGATGGTATCAAGCACGGTGCACAGGTTAAAGGCAGTCTGCCTGACATCTGTGCGACCGGCATCTATCTTGGAGATATCAAGCACATCGTTCAGTAGTGAGAGAAGGTGCTCGCCACTGCGATTAATAATTGCGATCTTTTTCCGCTGTTCAGGAGTAACATTACGGTCTCTGGCCAGGAGTTGAGAAAAACCCAGGATGGTATTAAGGGGAGTGCGGAGTTCATGGCTCATATTGGCCAGGAAGGTTGACTTTGCCGTACTTGCAGCCTCTGCTGCCTCCTTGGCCTTTAACAGTTCCTGTGCCTGTTCAGCAAGCTCTTTCGTACGCTTGTGCACCATATCCTCAAGGTGATCACGTACGCCCTGAAGCTGTGAATCCCTTTTCTGGATAAGATCCAGCATGCTGTTAAATGTCTCAGTGAACTGACCCAGCTCATCATCAGAAAACTTTTCTGCCCGTACACTATAATCAGCACTTTCTGAAACATGACTTGCTGTCTTTGCCAGGGCCATTACAGGCTGAATAATCTTTCTTATCAGCCAGCTTGAGATAAGCATTGCAGGGATAAGCGAAGAGACAAAGACAAGGAAACTTATCAGGACATAATTCTTAAGGCGGCTCTGCAGAATTTCAGTACTCTCTACCAACAGGATAGTGCCAACCTTCTGGCCGCCAAACAGGACGGGACGGCTCACTTCAAGAGTATCGCCAGTAAAAACAGGAAAGAAATTCTTGGGAGGAGGTGGAAGTTCCAAACGATGGCCTTGCCGCTGGTAATTTGCAAAAACATTACCTTCACGATCATAAAGTATTGCCGCAATAATATCAGGATCGGCGCCAAGGCCTGCAAGAGTTTTGGTTGCAAACTCTTTATCAAAAAAACCTAGTGCAGAACCAGAACTCATGGCCAGGATATCAGCCTGGTTTACAAGGTTCCGCACCATGTACTTTCTCATGGTAGAGATATCGTAAAATATAAATGCCACACACGCCAGCACCAGGGCAACAGCACTGCTTACTACGCCCAGTCCTATAATTTTGGTCCTGAATGATGCTGTTGACTGGCACCGCAACAAACCCCACTCCTTAATCTTCAAGAACTTCCCGGATAATCCTGTCCAGGTCCTTCTGCATAACCGGCTTTTGCAAAAAAGCCGCTATATGCTCCGTGGTATCACCTGTATTTTCATTAACGCTATCGTAACCACTCAGAAGAACTACCGGCAGATTGCCTCTGATACTGTGGACTTCTCTTGCCAGGGTTATCCCATTCATGCCGGGCATGGTCTGATCGGTAATCAACAGGTCAATTGAATCGGGATTTGCCTTAAATATTGACAGCGCCTCCTGAGGACTAGTTGCACCTCGTGTCTTATACCCCAGTAGGCGTATCAACTCCTGGATCAACTCTACCAGGGCCGCATCGTCATCCACTACAAGAATGGCGGGGCCGGCTACCTTATGATCATTACTCACTCCCAAAAAGGAACTGACAAGCCTGCCAAGCTCTTCGTTGGTGAAATCCGGGGATAGAAATTCAACAGTGGCCCCATACATTCCATCTCCGGTATCTTTGCCTGCGGATTCAGATATCACGATAACCGGAACCGATTTTGTGACAGGGTTATCCATTATTGTCTGAAGTAGCATGGCTGTGGCATTTGAGATATGTTGAGGCTGACCGCCCTGTGAGTCAGACAAATACAGCTTAGAGTTTGCTATAATCAGGTCAGGGGGTGAAACAGTGGCAGACCTTATGGCAAAGTCCATACTGGTAGAGGGGCGCAGTGTGTAATGCGGCGCAGAAAGGGCCTTCATAATCCTGTTAATGCTGTCAGGGTCTGGATCAATGATAATAATTGAAAAATTATCCTTACCCACTGTATCCTCTGCCTGCAAAATATTTGATGACATTACCACCTTTCCTTTTCAGGAATAATCCATCTTTTTTCAAAGGAAGACAGATAACGATATACCAACAATTTTATCTGGCACATACATTCACTGACAAATAAATGTATAACAAATTTATACTAAAGCAGGGCATCCAGTGGAGTCAAGGCTGTCTGGCTTGAAATAAATGGCTAAACGAAAAATGACTGTATCTATTCAGCGAGGTAAAAGGCATACATCCTACTGTTCATAGCTGGTTACCTTAATATTACCAGCTTCCATGATCATGCAGGTTGACTTTTCAAGTATCATGTTTATATATAGCAATATGCCTATATATGCTCAAAAGGAGCCCAGCATGTTTTTAAAAAAATCTTCACTTTTATTCCTGGCTATTGTCCCCTTCCTACTTCTTAACGCAATTCCCGCCCAGGCATCAGACATCACTGACAACCTTGTATCCATCTATCAGGATGCAGAGAAGAGCGACCCTGCTCTTGCCAGGGCAAGGGCAGGTCTTGAAACGGCAAAGACTGAAAAACCCCTGGCAAGGTCCCGTCTCCTGCCAAGGATTACGGCAAATGGCCAGGTGGCAAGGAGATACAACAAGCTTGAGGGCATTCAGCCTGACACCCTTAAAAAATATTACTGGGGCGGGGATTACACAGTTGCCTTGACCCAGCCGGTGTTTGACGGACAGGCATGGGTGAGCATGAAGATAGCAGAGGATATCATCAGCGCAGGTGAAGCAGAGCTCATGAGTGCAAGGCAGGACCTGATACTCAGGACATTTGAGGCATACTTCAACTTTCTACACGCAAGGGCGGACGTTCAGGTGGCGGAAAAACAGCGTGTGCTGCTCAAGTCAATCCTTGATCAGACAGAGACCTTTCTGAAAGTTGGAACCGGGGATATTACCGCGGTCAAGGAGGCCCAGGCCCGCTATGATGCATCACAGTCCCAGCTCATCACTGCCCAGAACCGTCTTACCATAGCAAAGCAGGACCTGGAGCTCCTGGTTCACAGGCCGGTTTCGTCGGTCAGGGACCTTGGCCCAATTACTGCCCGGCTTCCTGACCCGGACAACATGGAGAAGTGGGTTGAGGCAGCCCTTTCAAACCAGCCACTGCTCATCAGCGCAAAGAAACGGCTTGAGGCAGCAGAAAAGAAGGTTGAATATGCGCGGCGTGAACGCTGGCCCCGGCTGGATCTTCAGGCAAGCGGAGGATACATAAACGGCGGGTATTTTCCTGAGATGCGCACCACCCATACAGAGGCGGGCATCATAATGACCTTACCGCTCTATCTCGGCGGTTCCATATTTGCCAAAACCGCACAGGCAGAATCCCAGGCAATTGAGAGCAGACATAACCTGAAAAGGCTGGAAGACCAGGTAACCATCCGGGCACAGAGCGCATTTCTGCGTCTTCGCGACAGTGTGGCATGGTACCAGGCCGCAAGGCAGGCAATGGAGTCTGCAAAGGTCTCAATGGAGGCAACCAATACAGGTTTTCGGGTAGGGACACGAACGGCAATTGACGCCCTGGACCTCACCCAGTTCTACATAGCAAAAAAGAGGGATTACCTCGTTGCCCTTTATGAGCATGTGCTTGCCCGTGCACGGCTCAAGGCAGCAGCAGGTGTTATCGGGCCTGAGGATATTGAGGCGGTTAACGGTCTGCTTGCAGCAGACTGAGACAGAGGGGATAATCATGGACAGGAAAAAGGCACGAAAGATAATTGTTCCGGTTTTGCTTGCAGCCATCATAGCAGGGGCCGTTTTTTATTTTCAGAAAGAGGAAAAAAGACCGTCAGACCATCTTGTATTGTACGGCAACATAGACATCAGGCAGATACAGCTTGCCTTTCATGACACCGGACGCATCATCGCCCTGCATGTTCAGGAAGGGGCAAGGGTAAAGGCCGGTGAGCTTGTGGGAGAGATGGACCCGTACCGTTACCAGGCTGAGGTCAAGAGGCTTGAGGCAGAACTTGAAATGCAGAAGTGGGTGGTTGCCAAACTGCATGCCGGCTCAAGACCCCAGGAGATAGAAGAGGCAAGGGCAAGGGTTGCCGCAGACAAGGCACTGGTCAAGGACGCCCAGAAAACCTATGACAGGGTGCGCAAGCTTGCCAGGACCAAATACGTCCCCAAACAGAAACTTGATGATGCCACTGCTGCACTGAAGGCAGCAAAAGAGAAGCTCAAGGCCGATCAGCAGGCACTTGATCTGGCAATAACAGGCCCACGCAAGGAAGATATTGCAGCTGCAGAGGCAAAACTCAAATCCATAGCTGCGTCCCTTGACCTTGCCCGCCGCAAACTTGCTGACACCAAACTCTACGCCCCCTCCTCAGGCATCATCCAGGACAGGATAATGGAACCCGGTGACATAGCCTTCCCGCAGACTCCGGTGTTTACCCTGGCCCTTGATAATCCCATGTGGGTAAGGGCATACGTGCCAGAGCCAATGTTAGGCAAGGTCAAAGAGGGTATGCTTGCAGAAATCACCACAGACAGCTATCCAGGCAAGACATACAGGGGCTGGATTGGCTACATCTCACCCACCGCAGAGTTTACTCCAAAAAATGTAGAAACCCCGGAGCTGCGGACCAGGCTGGTGTATCAGGTCAGGGTCTATATCTGTAATTCCCTTGGAGAACTGAGGCTGGGCATGCCTGCAACCGTGACAATCAAACCGAACCAGAAAGTTGAATCCGGTGATTTTTCCCGGGATGCCATGTGCCCAGGCGACAATTCAACATGATAAGGAACTGTTCAGCGGAATGTATATTAATGAAGGTTGGTAAATGGTCCTGTTTTTCCGTTCCGGAGAACAATTTCTTGTTTTTCTAAGGCTCGCTACGCCAAAATCGCGAAACTCGCTGGTCCCTCGCTCAAACAGACGCGATTTTTGTGGCTGCGCTTCGCCAAGAAAAACTACGAAATTCTTCAAAGTCACTCCAAAACAAGACCAATTACAACACTGAACAGATACCACTATGAATCACGAGGAGGGCAACAATGCCCACAATGAGAGCCTGGCCATGAAAAAATCTGGACTGTGCATGACCATAGAAGGGGTCACCAAGGATTTTATATCCGGCAAGCGCACTGTCAGAGCCCTTGACAACTTCTCTGCATCGGTAAAGAAGGGCATTGTTACAGGGCTCATCGGCCCGGATGGTGCGGGAAAGACCACGCTGATGCGCATTGCAGCCGGGCTCCTTGTGCCTGACTCAGGCCATGTTTCTGTTCTTGGCATGGACTCCACCACGGATTTTCTTGCCGTCCAGTCATCCATTGGCTACATGCCCCAGCGCTTTGGTCTGTATGAGGACCTTACTGTCCAGGAGAATCTCGACCTGTACGCAGACCTTCATGACATACCAGCCTCAAAAAGGCAGGCGCGTTATGATGAGCTTATGAACATGACGGGTCTTGCCCCCTTCACATCAAGGCTTGCAGGACGGCTTTCCGGGGGGATGAAGCAGAAACTGGGACTTGCCTGCTCCCTTATGAATGTGCCGGAGCTCCTTATCCTGGATGAACCTACAGTTGGTGTCGATCCTGTTTCACGGCGTGAGCTCTGGGAAATCGTTTACAGGCAGGTACGGGATGAGAACATGAGCGTGCTTCTCAGCACTGCCTACCTGGATGAGGCAGAACGGTGCCAGGAGGTTATTCTCATTCATGAAGGCTCTTTTCTGGGTCAGGACAGCCCTGAGGTGTTCAGCCAGTCCCTTGCAGGCAACAGTTTCATGCTGACCCCGGATCAGGGGCAGAAACGCCGTCTCCAGGAGGAGCTGAGCCACATGGACGGGGTTGTGGATGCCATAATTCTTGGCTCCAAGGTGCGTCTTGTAACCGAAGAACCCATGGATGCCCATGAGGTGGAGAGGAGATTCGGCAAAAAATCGGCATTCCGGGCAGAGAGTGTGGCTCCCAGATTTGAAGACGCTTTTATAAAACTTCTTAAGGACAGGCTCAGGGACAGGGGCGAGAAACAGGATGCAACTCCGGTTTCCCGTGCCCCTGTGCAGGGAAGTCCGGATGAAGAGGTAATCAGCGTCAGGAACCTGGTGCGCAAATTTGGAGATTTTTATGCAGTCAAGGGCATAAGCTTCAGTGTCCGGCATGGAGAGATTTTCGGTCTTCTGGGGGCAAACGGTGCAGGCAAGTCAACCACGTTTCGCATGCTCTGCGGCCTTCTTCCTGCATCCGGAGGCCACCTCATGGTTGCAGGCAAGGACCTGAGAACGGCAGGAGCCGAGGCAAGGGCCAGTGTGGGCTACATGGCACAGAAGTTCTCCCTGTACCCGGAGCTTACGGTCCTGCAAAACCTGAAATTTTTCAGCAGTGCCTATGGTCTTGAGGGAAAGTACAGGAAAGAGAGAATCAGGTGGGCGCTGGACTCGTTCCAGCTTGAACCCCTTAAGGATGTAAGGAGCGCAGACCTTCCACTGGGTTACAAGCAGCGCCTCGCCCTTGCTGCTGCCCTCATGCACGAGCCCCCCATACTCTTTCTTGATGAACCTACGTCAGGAGTGGATCCCCTGGCACGGCGTGAATTCTGGCGTCATATAAACGCCCTGGCCCAGGCCGGCGTTACGGTGATGGTCACCACACACTTCATGGAAGAGGCGGAGTACTGTGACAGGATGGTGATTATGGCACAGGGCGAGATACTGGCTCAGGGCACCCCGGAGGAGCTCAAGGCCAGGTACCGCACGGACAAGAACCCTAATCCCACCATGGAAGATACGTTCATTGCACTCATTGAAAAACATGAGGCAGAAAAGGACAGGGGAGGGCATTAGATGTCCATGACCGAAAAAGGCGTACAGTTCCCGGAAGGTGCACAGTCACCGCAAGGCACTTCAGGCAGGCATGTAAGCAGGGGCATCAACCGCACCAGGCTTAAAGGGCTGATACGAAAGGAGATGTACCAGATCCTCCGGGACCCCTCC
>JALWJV010000146.1 GCA_026996955.1 Deltaproteobacteria bacterium | reverse complement strand
GAGGAACACATTGGAGAAAACGTGCCGGTTGTAACAACATCTACCTTTTTTGCTGCCTTTTCAGGACCTTCATCCTTGACTATGCCGATCATCTCCTCGGCTGTAACAACAACTGCCTTGCCAGACTTTATCTTGGCATTTATCTCCTGAAAAGTCTTGTTTACCTTATATTTGCTCATGGATTCACCCGGCACTTTTTAAGTCTCTACAAAAAAATCAATCAAGGACGGATACCACCCTGTGGCCCAACTCTTCAACCGCCCCTACTATTGGTTTAAGATCGCATCTGTCAAGTCTGATGTAATGTATTTTCTTGCGGGAAGTTGGCGCATCTACACCAACACTTACAATATTACCGCCCAACTCCCTAATGACCCTTATTACATCGTCGATATTGCCCTTCTTCTCGTCAATCACCACATCAAGCCTGGAGCTGTCTTCAAGCAGACCGAGAAATTCTATAAACGCCCCCAGGATGTCGGTAATGGTTATTATCCCCACCAGTTTCCTCTTCTCCATCACCGGCAGGCCGCCGATCTTGTAATTGTGGATCAGACGGGCTGCAGAATCAATACTTGAATTGGGGTCAATGGTGATAGGGTTTACTATCATGACATCTTCAAGATTGAGATCATCAATCATGGCAGGAAACAGGTACTGCCTGAGATTGCTCTCGGTAACCAACCCCTCCATGACATCTCCCTTTACAACCGGGATATGTCTGATGGAATGTTTGTGCATCAGGGCAATGGCATCCCTGACAGAGGCTTCAGGACCTATTGTAATAAGGTCTGTTATCATCCAGTTTTTTACTTTCATTACCTTCCTCCCCCGGTATGAATGGTGCCGGACTCCCTGAAATCCGCTTTAGATAAACACTCAAGAACCATCCATAATAAAGTCACTGAATAGATACATTTATATTTTAATACATCCCCGGTTGCAAGGGAGATGACACAGTAAAACATTTAGCAGCAGTACATAAGTTGATGTTTACGTCACTTTTTGCCTGTGCATATACCTTAATCTCAATGCATTTGAAACTACTGTTACAGAACTCATTGCCATTGCGGCTGCGGCAAATACAGGAGAAAGCCTTATCCCCCAAAGAGGATAAAATACGCCTGCGGCCACTGGTATTGCAAAAATATTATAAGCGAATGCCCAGAAGAGATTCTGTTTTATTACCCTTAAAGTAGCCCTGACAATATCAATAGCCTCAGGCACTGCCCTTAAATCATCGCGCATGAGCGCTATGTCAGCAGAGTCCATGGCAATATCTGTTCCGCTGCTCATGGCAATTCCTACGTCAGCCTGTACAAGTGCTGGAGCATCATTGACACCATCTCCAATCATTGCCACACTTTCACCCTGTTCCTGAAGCTTACCTATATGCCTTGCCTTGTCCTGAGGTAGTACAGACGCTTCAAAACCCTGAAGCCCCAGTTTTTCCGCAACTGCAGCGGCAGTAATGGTGTTGTCACCTGTAAGCATCATGACCTTTATACCCCTTTCCTTGAGGGCAGTAACTGCCTCATGTGCCTCAGGGCGTATAGTATCTGACAATGCAACAAGTCCTGCAATATCTCCATCAATGGCAATACAGATGATGGTGTTACCCCTGCCTGAAAGTTGTTGAATAATGTCATCGGCCTTTGAAACGTCAATCCCAGCCTCCTTTAGAAATCTGGGTGTCCCCGCCAGGATGTCATTACCTTTTTGGGTGCCACTCTTGGGGCTTATTATGACCTTTCCTTTGAGGCCACGGCCAGCTACAGCCCTGAACTCCTGAACAGTGGCAGGTGTTATGTCTGACTCTTCAGCCTTGTCTATTATTGCCCGTGCCAGTGGATGTTCAGACAGGGCTTCCAGAGCATAGGCAGCCCTTAAAATAATGGTTTCATCATAGTCATCAAGAGGCACGATGTCACTGACAGAGGGTCTTCCCATGGTAAGAGTGCCTGTCTTATCAAATACAGCAACGGTAATGGAAGATGCCTCCTCAACCGCACGGGCATTTTTTATAAGTATGCCACGTTCAGCTCCCCGTCCGGTTCCAGCCATGATTGCAGCTGGTGTTGCAAGCCCCATGGCACATGGACATGCAATAACCATCACAGTAACAAATGTTATCAATGCGTTTGTTACTCTGGGTTCCGGGCCTGTCATGAACCAAACAAGACCGGCAATAATGGCAACGCAAATTACAATAGGCACAAAAACTGCTGCCACTCTGTCTGCAAGACGCTGGATGGAGGCCTTGGAGCCCTGAGCCTCCTGGACCACACGCACAATCTGGGCAAGCACCGTCTCTGAACCAACCTTTTCAGCGCGCATTGTAAAAACACCCCACAGGTTGATAGTGCCAGCTATCACGTTGCTGCCAGGCCCTTTCTCAACCGGGGCTGATTCGCCGGTGAGCATTGATTCATCTACTTCACTTGTGCCTTCAATAATTTTACCATCCACAGGTACAGATTGTGATGGACCAACCCTTATAATATCCCCCGGCCTTACCTCTGAAACAGGTACTTCCTTGGGTATCCCTTTATAAATAACCGTGGCCACAGACGGTGTAAGTGTCAGGAGCCTGGCAATAGCTCCTGCAGCCCGGTCACGTGCTCGCCGTTCAAGCATACGCCCCATGAGCACAAAGACAATTATCATTGATGCAGAGTCATAATAGAGATGCAGGGACAGGCCGGCATTACGAAAAACATTTGGGAAAAGTGTTACAAAAAAAGAATACGAAAATGCTGACAGGGTCCCCACAGAGACCAGGGTATTCATATCAACACTCCGGTGCCTTGCGGCAAACCAGGCATTTCTTAAAAAGGGCCATCCTACCCAGAACTGCACAACAGAGGTGAGAACTATAAGTGCCCATGCCCTGGACTCCCATGATAATCTTTCTACAAAGGGAAAAATACCAGGCATTGAGAGCACAAAGATTGGCCCAGCCAATATTATACCGATTGTGAGCCTGCGTTTAAGGTCAACAAGCTCCTCAGAAGCAGCAGGAGCTGGTCCTCCGGCTTCACTGTACTCTGTTTTCTCTGAGCCACCTTCCAGGGGAGATGCCCTGTAACCTGCGGATATTACAGCATTGACCAGATTTTTAATGTCTGTAATACTTGGATCAAATTTTACAACTCCCTGGGAAGTTGCCAGGTTTACAGATGCCTCTGCAACACCGGGCATTTCAGAAAGGGCCTTTTCAACACGGGAGGCACACGCTGCACAGCTCATTCCCTGTATATCCAGCACAACAGATGCAAGCCTTTTCTGGTGTAGAGACTGATCAAATTCTGCGCCGTAACCAAGTGTCTTGATCGCATCAATCAGGTCCTGAGGCATAATGACAGAGGAATCAAATGAAACCACCGCAATTGATGCGGCCAAATTAACTGAGGCATCTACAACACCAGGAAGTTTTTTGAGAGCTTCTTCCACCTTTGATGCGCAAACAGCGCATGACAGACCTGAAAGCTTGATTACAATCTTGGTATGTGGCATGAGTATTTCCTCTTGAAACGGGCCAACAAAAAAGACCGCCAGCAGGCGGTCTCAAAAAATGTACTACTGCCAGTTGTGACAGTTCAACTGCTTAGCCTAAATTACGGGTATCTATTCAGTGTAGTGAATGGTCTTGTTTTGGAGTGACTATGAAGAATTTCGTAGTTTTTCTTGGCAAAGCGCAGCCATAAAATCGCGTCTGTCTGAGCGAGGCACGAGCGAGTTTCGCGATTTTGGCGTAGCGAGCCTTAGAAAAACAAGAAATTCTTCACCGGAACGGAAAAACAAAACCATTCACGAATCCTTATTACTGTTAATACGCTGAACAGTTACATATGAACGGATGTTTTCAGGTCCACCAGATTGAACGCTTTGGAGGGTTACCATGTTTGTCAAAAATATCACCCGATTCCTTCAGGACTTCTGAAAGCTCTTCAACGGTAAAATCATAGCCGTCTTTTCGGGCCAATTCCACGAACTCCTCCATTGTTGCCGGTTCATTGTATTTTTCTCTAATACGTTTATCTTCTCCACCGGCTATTAAAAAATTCTCCACATTCTCTTTTGACATGACGTGCCTCCTTCATTGCGGGTTAAGCTCTGTTTCCGCTCCGCCAGGAAGACTCCATGAGATCATTTGTAACGAGGAAATGGAGTCTTTCTGCCAGTTCAAGCATGGCTGGAATCTCATCCAGGCCCGGTGATGTCATTCTGAAATTATCCACGTCACATATCTCCTGGTACTTGTCCAGCTCAAGCAGATTCTTCCTGATATTGGTTAATGCTCCAGGGAAAGTTTTTTCCATTGCCTCTACCAGGTCAGCCATGGTGTGATTACAGGGCATAACCCCTGCACGCATCAGTGCGGCCATTACAAATTTTTCAATGGCCATTGCTATGATGTTATAGAGAATTTCAGGGGTAAAGGCCCTCTTTTTTCTTGAAAATGCACCGGTGGCTGTTTTGAGGAATGCCTCTCCGTCCTGCAGAAACTGCTCCCAGTCTCTTATTTCAAATGCAGGTGGAAGTTTTATCTGTTGAGGCACGGGATGTAGCATGACTCTCACCTCCTCCTCAGAAGCGCTGACCTCTCTTATGACTGCCAGTGTCAGGAAGAGAGCAGATATTCCACGTTCGGCTCTCCATCTTCCAGACTGTCCAGGATGGCATCAATGACGTCTTCACTGTCAACCTTACCATACCACCAGTTTTCAGGCTGTATGACCATTATTGGACCCTTTTCACACTGTTTGAGACAGGAAGTTGCGCTTACGAGGCAGTCAAGTCCCCTGTCCAGCACCTCTTCTTCCACATATTGCAGGAATCCGTCTGTCTGTTTGTGGCACAGCCCCTTTTTATCGCCTGCAACTCTAAAACTTTGACACATAATTATCTGACGCTCCGGTATTGCCATAATCAAGCTCCATTTTTCCTTGAATAAAGGTAACTATTCAGCGTATTAACGGTCATTAAGGTGAATAAATGGCCTTGTTTTTCCGTTCCGGTGAATAATTTCTTGTTTTTCTAAGGCTTGCTCCGCCAAAATCGCGAAACTCGCTGGTCCCTCGCTCAGACAGACGCGATTTTGTGGCTGCGCTTCGCCAAGAAAAACTACGAAATTCTTCAGAGTCACTCCAAAACAAGACCATTTACCAACCTCATTCAATAAATGCGCTGAACAGTTACGAATACAGATGTTTCAAACGTTGGGATATTATATTTCCTGGATTCAAATACAGGAAAATGACACCCCATGCGTACTGCTGCACATTAAGCACCCATTAACATGGCCGAGGCACTGCCCAGGGAGCATTTGCCCTTCTTCCTGTTCCC
>JALWJV010000145.1 GCA_026996955.1 Deltaproteobacteria bacterium | reverse complement strand
GCAAGGGGGGGGTCTCAGGTAGGCCGTGGCTCTGCAATGTCAGATGTTGCACCGCTTTTTACCCAGGGTTCCTTTGAAAGCACCACTTCATCCACTGACCTGGCCATAGCAGGAAACGGCTTTTTCATGCTTTCTAACCCCAAAGTTGAAAATAGTATCTATTTTTCCAGATCCGGACAGTTCCATGTAGATAAAGAAGGCTATCTGGTCAATCCGGCTGGACTCACCGTGCAGGGTTGGGAGATGGAAGAACAGGCGGACGGAACAGCAGAAATCATCGGCTCTATTCAGGATATTCAGATCGTCAACACCTCGCCGCCTGTAGCAACCACTCAGGCGACGGTTGCAGTAAACCTGGACAGTAGAACTACAGGTCCGGTTTCCACTAACTCATTGATCCAGGACTGGAACGATCAAGACGGAAGTATAACGGCTAATGTGCATTATGAATACAAAACCACCTTCAATGTGTATGATAGCCTGGGAAACACCCATGCTGTAACTGTCTATTTTGACATGGTGGACGCTGACTCTCGGGAATGGGAATTTATTGTCACTTGTGACCCAGATGAAGACAAAGCCACAACATCAGCAGGAGATGCTGCAGACCCCGGACTGCTGATGAGTGGTCACCTTACGTTTACACCAGAAGGACAGATCTCAAATACTGACGGAATAGTTTATAGTGACCTGAGAATTTATAAAGATTCTGTAACAGGCGAAACCTTGGATACCGCGGCACAGCCTGACATTGGTGAACATGGTTATCCTGAACTGGTCGCTTTTTTCCTGCCGCCAAGTGGAGATGGAATTGCCGGCACATCTAATGATTCTTCGGCGCAGCTTATTGAAATGAATTTCGGAGCCAAGCTCCAAGAGCTCGACAGTGATGGAGATGGCACCACGGATGCCTATTCCTGCAGCACCGAGGCTATAAGCACCACCCAGTTTGCAAACCGCTCCAGTACTATTTTTTATGATCAAAACGGATTTGGATCAGGTTTTTTGGAATCACTAAATGTTGATTCTGAAGGGATAATTTCAGGAAGTTATTCAAACGGGCGCATTATACAGCTTGCACAGCTTGCCCTTGCCCGGTTCAACAGCCCCACAGACCTATCCAAGGAGGGAGGAAGCCTGTGGCGTGAAACAACGGCATCAGGCGCCCCGATTACAGGTCCTCCACGAACAAATGGCCTGGGAACCATTGCGGCAAACGCCTTGGAGCAGTCAACCGTTGATATGGGAACAGAATTTGTAAAACTTATCACTACCCAGCGTGCTTTCCAGGCAAACTCCAAGGTTATCACCACCACCGATGAGATGCTGCAGGAGCTGCTTACAATGAAGCGTTAACCAGCGACTGGCGTTTCAAAAGCCTAAACGTATCTACTCAGCGTGGTAAATGGTCTTGTTTTGGAGTGACTTTGAAGAATTTCGTAGTTTTTCTTGGCGAAGCGAAGCCACAAAAATCGCCTCTCGCTGAGCGATGGCCCAGCGAGTTTCGCGATTTTGGCGGAGCAAGCCTTAGAAAAACAAGAAATTGTTCTCCGGAACGGAAAAACAAGACCATTTACCAACCATACTGTTAATACGCTGAACAATTACGCCTGAACTTTTCAGCCCTCCTGAACTTTCCCAGGTTCATGAGGGTTTTTTATTGCAAAAAATTGGTTATATGGCTAAAAAGTTCAGGCGGAAATCATTTTATCTCCTTAAATCCTGGCACCAGGGACTTGTTCCCATCAGGGCAATGTTCAAAACAGATTTTTTCATGATTTATTTACCTTCTCTGCCTTGATTATCACCTGCCCCTGGGCTATGAAATGATAAACCCTGCCCGGCCTGTTAAATCCTGGGCTGAAACAAAAAAATAACAGGAGAAAATACATATCATGCCTAAAGGTCTTCGCTGGAAATTTCTGTTAATGACAGGATTGATAATCTTTGCCGCAGTGCTCCTGCTGCCCTCTTTCTATTCCAACACGCCCCAGTGGTTCAAGAAGTACGTTTACCAGGAGGGGCTTAAACTTGGTCTGGACTTGCAGGGCGGGATGCACCTGATTCTTAGGGTTGATGTGGATCAGGCCGTGCGCAATGCTGCAGAACTTGCGGCGCGTGACCTCCAGGATGCTTTAAAGCATGACAAGATCACCATTGTCCGGAGAAAAAGCCCGAAGAATGACGAAATTATCTTTGCCGTTCCCAACAGAAACGCTGTTGAACAGATAAAAAATATTCTTGAAGAGGACTTTCCAAACCTTGTACTTAAAGAAGTGCGGGAAAACGGCAAGTTCCCCCAGCTTGTCCTGCAGCTATCTCCTGATGAAGAAAAATTTATCAGGGAAAATGCAGTTGACCAGTCACTTGAAATCATCAGAAACAGGATTGACCAGTTTGGCGTTTCAGAGCCGGTAATAGTCCGTCAGGGCGACCAGGAGATAGTGGTACAGCTCCCTGGTGTCAAGGACCCGAAACGGGCAATAAAGCTCATAGGACAGACTGCCCAGCTTGAGTTCAAGCTTGTGGATTCCGATGCAGGGGTGGATGTAAACTCGCTGATCAGAAAGGCTATAAACGATGGCCGCCTTCCTGCAGGTTCTGACATAAAGGTAATCAACTCGGTTCTCAAGGGACAGATCCCACGAGGTGATGCCATCTATGTGATGAAGGAGAAGGACAGCAGGACAGGCAGGGTCAAGAAGTCATACATCCTGCTCAAGGACCGCACAATGATGACCGGGGATGCCGTGAAGACAGCCCATGTCCGGATTGGCGGCACCTATAACGAGCCTTACGTTGCCCTTGAGCTTACTGACCGGGGGGCAAGGCTCTTTGCAAGGATTACTGAAGAAAACGTCGGCAAGAGGCTTGCCATTGTTCTTGACGGCATAGTCCGGTCAGCACCTGTTATCAGGGAGAAAATCGGCGGTGGCCATGCCCAGATATCCGGCTCATTTACCCATGAAGAGGCAACAGACCTTGCCATAGTGCTCAGGGCAGGCGCACTTCCAGCACCGGTTGACATCATACAGAATGTTACGGTTGGGCCTTCCCTTGGGCGTGACTCCATCCAGAAAGGGCTTTACTCAGGCCTTCTGGGCGCATGCTTTGTTATTGTCTTCATGGTCATCTACTACAGCTTCTCCGGGCTTATTGCAGACATTGCAATGCTCCTTAACCTGCTCTTTCTTATGGCAGTGCTGGCGCTCTTCCAGGCAACCCTCACACTTCCGGGCATTGCCGGTATCATCCTGACCATTGGTATGGGTGTTGACTCAAACGTGCTTATCTTTGAGCGAATGAGGGAGGAGAAGGCCCTTGGAAAACCACTCAAGGCATTTATAGATGGAGGGTACGACAAGGCATTCTGGACCATTGTTGATGCCCATGTCACCACACTGATCACTGCCCTTGCCCTGTTCCTGTTTGGTACAGGCCCAATCAAGGGTTTTGCCGTTACTCTGTCTGCAGGTATTGTGATCAACCTGTTTACAGCCATATTCGGAACCCGCATTGTCTATGACTTCCTGCTTGCAAAAAAGGCAATCAAGGATATCCGTTTCATGCAGCTGGTGAAAAAGACCACCATTGACTTCATTAGCAGGCGTAACATTGCGTTTTGTATCTCGGCTGTCCTTGTGGCAACAGGCATCTTTGCCTTTGTTCAGATCAACAGGGGTACTGCCAACCTGGGTGTTGATTTTGCCGGTGGCACCATGGTTCAGTACCGGGCTGACAAATCGTTTTCTCTGAAAAATGTCAGGCAGGCAATGGAAAAGGCAGGTATTGAAGGTTACACCCTTCAGGAGGTGCCTGGTGAAAATATTCTTATAGTTCGGGTGAAAAAATCTGTTGCCACTGTGGGTGACATAGAAAGCCAGATCACCAGAACCCTTGAAGATGCCGTTCCAGGCACCAGGTTTGTGCTTGAGAGCAAGACAGAAATCGGTTCAACCGTAAGTGCTGAACTGAGACGTAAGGCAATTCTTGCCATAGCCATATCCCTTGCCGGCATCATCGGCTACCTTGCCTTCAGGTTCAACCTCAGCTTCGGAGTTGCCGCCGCAATAGCCACCTTCCACGATGTCCTTGCAGTCCTTGGCATCCTCTACATCCTTAACGTGGAGATTACTCTCCTCATTGTTACTGCCCTGCTTACTCTTGCCGGCTACTCCCTTACAGACACAGTTGTGGTGTTTGACAGGATAAGGGAAAACATCAGGCGAAACCGCAAGCTGGGCTTTGCAAAGATCATCAACCTAAGTGTAAACGAGATGCTGGGGCGTACCATCATCACATCTGTTACTACGCTGATCGTGGTACTCTGCCTGCTGTTCCTGGGCGGTGTGGTGATTCATGACTTTGCCCTTGCACTTACACTTGGAATTATCATTGGTACCTATTCATCAGTATTTGTGGCAAGCCCCATTGTCTATCTCTGGCACAAGGGAAATGTTCCTGATTAGGGATATATGATTCTGCATGAAAACGGGCTGTGCACAGTGCAGCCCGTTTATCCTTCTTGCAAAGCGGCGAATTCAAGTCAAATTCGGTACAGCAACCATCAATTCCATTGACAATCTATTAATCAACCATTCATGGAAAGCCTGGTAATAAACGGCGGAAACCGGCTGAAGGGACAGATCAGAATAAGCGGGGCAAAGAATGCCGCACTCCCCATCCTTGCTGCAAGCCTGCTTTCCCCGGAGCCAGTTACCATCCATAACCTGCCCGCACTGGAAGATGTAAAAATCTTCGTCTCCCTCCTCAGGGAACTTGGGGTAAGCGTTGATGCCACAACAGAAGAGGGGCAGAGGGGACCGGTGCGCCTTGATGCTGCAAACCTTTCAAGTTTTGAAGCCCCCCATGACCTTGTGCGTAAGATGCGCGCATCAGTCCTGGTGCTCGGCCCGCTTATGGCAAGGCTTGGCAGGGCACGGGTCTCCCTTCCAGGCGGATGTGCCATTGGCGCCCGCCCAATAGACATACACCTCAAGGGGCTTGAGCTCATGGGGGCAAAGTACAGTATTGCCGGTGGATTTGTTGAGGTTAAAACCAGGGGCTTAAAGGGGGCAAGAATATGTCTTGACTTTCCATCTGTTACAGGTACTGAAAACCTGATGATGGCAGCAGTGCTTGCCAAGGGAACCAGTGTTATTGAAAATGCCGCAAAAGAGCCTGAAATAACAGACCTTGCAAGAATGCTTAACAGCATGGGGGCAAGGATAACAGGTGCAGGAAGCAGTACCCTTACCATCGAAGGTGTAAGCGGACTTTCCGGCACAGAGTGGAGCATAATCCCTGACCGCATTGAGACCGGAACCTACATCATGGCGGCAGGGGCTGCAGGTG
>JALWJV010000144.1 GCA_026996955.1 Deltaproteobacteria bacterium | reverse complement strand
AACGCATCTGCCCTTGACATCTATCCGTTTGAACATGGTCTGGGAAATTACTGCCCTCAGCGCGTCTGCAAGGGTGGCGCGAACCTGCGGCTGCTGGTGGGTTGGAAATATCTCGATTACCCTGTCTACGGTCTTTGCAGCACTGATGGTATGGAGGGTTCCCATTACAAGGTGACCTGTCATGGCTGCCTCGATGGCAAGGGAGATGGTTTCAAGGTCCCTCATTTCGCCGACCAGTATGATATCAGGGTCCTCTCGAAGTGCCCCTCTGAGTGCTGCACTGAAACTCTTGGTATGGGTGCCTACCTCCCTGTGATTTACCAGACAGCCCTTGTTTTCATGCACAAATTCGATGGGATCTTCAACAGTGAGGATGTGATCCTTGCGGTTACGGTTTGCATGGTCAATAATGGCTGCAAGGGTTGTTGACTTACCACTTCCGGTAGGGCCTGTTACCAGCACCAGTCCTCTTGGAAGCATTGCAAGCTTGGTCATGATCTGGGGCAGCCCCAATTTTTCAGCAGAGAGGATTTCACTGGGGATTTCCCTGAATACCGCACCGATTCCATTTTTCTGCATGAAGAAGTTGGCGCGGTACCTGGCCAGATTGGGAATCTCATAACCAAAGTCCACATCGCCGGTCTCTTCAAACTGTTTAATCTTGTCCTCAGGGGCAATTTCATAAAGCATTGCCTTGAGTTCATCGTTTTCAAGTACCTTGTATTTGACCCTCTGGAGCTCGCCCTGGAGCCTTAGAACCGGAGGTGAGCCTGAGGTCAGGTGAAGGTCAGAACCACCCTGTTCGTTAAGGAGTTTGAAAAAAGCATCTATCTTGGCCATTATTTCACCTGTAATAAATTGTTCTGAATTGAATGTTTCAAAAGTTTGAAGAAATGAGAATAGGATGAATAGTTTTGTCCATGTTTTGTTAATCGGTAACAGGTCCAAAAACTTAAACCCTGGATTGAGCGTTTCAAGCATGCCTCCCTCTTTATCTGAAAACCGCTTTACTTGAGGACGCTGCGAACTTAAAATATCACAGGCGTCTGTTTCCGCGTGAGCTGTTCACAAAAAGAAGACCGGAGCAACATGAAATATATTGATTCTGCCATAGTCAAACTCACTGACGTATCCAAGAGATACACGGTTGAAAACCTTGCCCTGCACAGGGTCTCCCTTGAGGTGCAAAAGGGAGAATTTATCTTCCTTACAGGTCCAAGCGGATCCGGCAAGAGTACGCTTCTAAAGCTGCTGTTCTGTGCTGAAAGGCCCACCGAGGGAACGATTCGTGTGGATGGCATGGATATTTCAACCCTCACACCCTCCCAAATCCCCATGCTGCGTCGAAGAGTCGGAGTCATTTTTCAGGACTTCAAACTCCTTGGCCGTCACACGGTATTTGATAATGTTGCCCTGAGCCTTGAGGTATTGGGGCTTAAGACCTCACAGGTCGAAAAGCGGGTAAGAGAGATTGTTGCCAATGTGGGACTCATAGGAAAACTTGAGCAAAAGGCAATAGAACTTTCCGGAGGAGAGCAGCAGCGTGTTGCAATTGCACGGGCTGTTGTGAACCGGCCGCCTATTATTCTTGCGGATGAGCCCACCGGAAACCTCGACAGGGACAGAACCAACGAGGTCATGGAGCTTATGGAGGAGCTTAATGCAAGGGGTACTACCATAATATTTGCAACTCACGATGAAAAACTTTTTGAAAATACGCACAGGCGTGTAATCAGGCTTGAAAACGGCAGGTTGGTGAAATGATAGCCGGCATAATTTACAAACGCGCACTTTCTGATATCAGGCAGAACCTTACCAATCAGGCAATGACCATACTGGTGGTCGCCCTGTCCATGCTGCTTCTGCTGTTCTTCGCCCTGTTCTCATTTAACCTGAGGCATTTTGTAGAGGAGCTTGGTTCAAAACTTGGTATAGTGGTGTATTTGAAAAAAGAGGTTCCCCAGGAGAGTATCCCTGCACTATACAAGCGTATTTCAGAGCTGAAAGGCATTGAATCTGTAAACTACACCTCCTCTGAAGATGCCTTCAGAAAGCTCAAGAAGTACCTTGCTGATGAGCAGCAGGTGCTCGAGGGTGTTGATGCCAACTTCCTCCCCCCCTCTTTTGAGATACAGATAGACCGTGCGGTATTTAATATTGAGCGCATAAGGGAGGTTGCTGCAGAGCTCAGTACCTGGAAGGAGGTCTCAAAGGTCCAGTATGGACAGGAGTGGATAGACCGTCTTGAGGTCTTCTCTGGCCTGACCCAGAGGGCACTTGTGGGAGCAGGACTCCTTCTTCTTATCACCACAGCCTTTGTGGTGGCAAATACAATTAAGCTTACCACTTATGCACGCCAGGACGAGCTTGAGATTCTGAGGCTTGTAGGGGCAACCAACATGTTCATTACTGGCCCCTTTCTGCTTGAGGCATTTTTTCAGGGACTTGCCGGATCACTCCTTGCCACGGGAATCGTTTATGCCACCACCCAGTACCTGCAGTCACTTTTATCACAGCATCCACTGTTCAAGGAGGTTGAACTGGTATTTTTGCCACTATCCTATACCGCTGCAATCATTGGCGGCAGTATTATTGTCTGCATCACCGGCACTGCAATTTCAATGCGCAGGTTTCTGAAGCTGTAACCGGTTTTCCGTTATTATGTCCAGAAGATTTGAGTTACTATTCCTCATAACAGGCGTGTTAATGTGGAGCCTGGTTTTGTCTCCCGGGGCCGGATTTGCTCAGGAGCCTGAAAATGCAGAGGTGCTCAGGCAGGAGATAAACGCACAGCGCAGTCGGCTTGAATCCCTTGAACAGAATATTAAGAAGAATAAACGCCGGATTATAAAGGTGGAAAAGGGCAAGATTGAGGTACTTTCCGAGCTTCAGGAGCTGGACAGGAAAATCGAGGAGGCATGGGACAGGCTTGATTCAGTAAAAAAGCAGTGGTCAGCAGCAGAGCTTGAGCTTGAAATTACCCGTCAGGAACTTGAAAAAATCCAGCGTAAGGCCGATGCATTAAAGGAATACACTGAAGAGCGGCTTATAGCCCTCAGGGAGATGGGAATGGTTGGCGCGCTCAACATGCTCTTTAAGGCAGAGAGCCTTCCTGACTTCATGGCAAGAGAGCAGTACCTTAAGCTTATGATCAGGCATGACAGGGAGAAGCGGCAGGAATACCTTGAGGTTATAAGCCAACTTGAACAGAAAAAACCTGTTCTTGAACAGAAAAACAGGGAACTTGCAAGGCTCTCCAGGGAGGTTGAGGAGCAGACGCGTCTGCTTGAACAACGCAAGGAAGAAAGGGAGGCATTTTTACAGGAACTTGAGAAGAAGGGCAGGAAATATGCAGAGATGCTGAAGGAGCTTAAAAAGGCAAAAAAATCTCTGCAGGCTGTAATAGATGACCTTAATAATGACCTGAAATTCTATACAGGACCTACTGAACAGGAACTTGGCAGTTTTGCAGCACAGAGGGGCAAGTTAAATCCACCTGCCATGGGCCCGGTATATCCTGTCTATGACAGGGGCTCTGTCTCCAGGGTGCGTGGCATCACAATTGCGGTTCCGTTTGGAAGTGAAATAAGGGCAATTTTTGACGGAAAGGTGATATATAACATGCCGCTCAAGGGATTCGGGCAGGTTATCATCATCGATCATGGTGATGGTTATATGAGTCTTACGGCTCAGGGCACAAAATTTTTTAAAAAGGTGGGAGAGGAAGTTGTTGAAGGGGATGTAATAGGTATCAGCGGCGGCGGACCCTGGACAACAGAAGGAATTTATTTTGAATTGAGGCATGGAAAAAAACAGGAGAATCCATTAGATTGGTTTGATTCTAGGGTCATAGTGATGGGAAAATAAGATTTACCGTAACTGTGCAGCGTATTGATGTTATAAGCATTGATAATTGGTCTTGTTTTTCCGTTCCGGTGAATGATTTTTTGTTTTTCTAAGGCTCGCTATGCCAAAATCGCGAAACTCGCTGGTACCTCGCTCAGACAGTCGCGATTTTTTGGCTCCGCGTCGCCAAGTAAGGATTCATTAAAATATTGGAGTAAGAAATATGAAATCGCCTTTTGGTAAGAAACTCTTTTTGGTTTTAGTTGCACTGCTTGCCGCATTTTTCTTTGCTGCAGGCACCTACCAGGCAGGCAGGGTTGCCACTGCAGGTGATAGTGACACCTATGAACAGTTACGCCTGTTTGCATCAGTGCTTGACCTGGTTCAAAGGGACTACGTAGAGCCTGTTGATGCGCAGAAACTGATATATGGGGCAATTGACGGCATGCTCACCTCTCTTGATCCTCATTCTTCTTTCATGAAACCTGAGGATTTCAAGGAGCTCAAGGTTGAGACAAAGGGGAGTTTCACCGGAATCGGAATTGAAATTACACTGGTTGACAGGGTGCTTACCATTGTATCCCCAATAGAGGGAACTCCGGCATACAGGGCAGGCCTTAAGGCAAACGACAAAATTGTCAAGATTGAGGGTAAGAGCACCAAGAACATGAGCCTGATTCAGGCAGTGAAACTCCTCAGGGGGCCAAAGGGCACAAAGGTAAAGATATCCATCTACAGGAAGGGATGGCATGATATCAAGGACTTTGTGCTGGTGCGGGATGTTATACCCATAAAGAGTGTGAAGAGCCGTCTGCTTGAAAAGAGCTATGGTTATGTCAGGATAACTAACTTCCAGTCCAAGACATCTGATGATCTTCACAAGGCACTTAAAGATCTCTCCAAGGAGGGAGAACTTAAAGGGCTTGTGCTTGACCTCAGAAACAATCCCGGAGGTTTGCTGGACCAGGCTGTAAAGGTCTCTGATACATTCCTTGAGGAAGGGCTTATTGTATATACTGATGGACGTCTCAAAGAACAGCAGATGAGATTTACTGCCCACAAATCAGGCACTGAGCCCCCCTACCCTGTTGTAGTGCTGGTAAATGGCGGAAGCGCAAGTGCATCAGAAATTGTTGCAGGCGCGCTTCAGGACCACAAGCGGGCAATTATCCTTGGCACCCAGACTTTTGGAAAGGGTTCTGTCCAGACAATCATCCCACTTGAGGACGGAGCTGCAGTAAGGCTCACCACTGCCAGGTACTATACGCCAAACGGCAGATCCATTCAGGCAAAGGGAATCACCCCTGACATTATTGTGCCTTTTGTGCCTGAGAAAGAGAAGAAGGATGAGGAATCCAATGCATTCCACTTTCTGAAGGAAAAAGACCTTGAGGGTCACCTGATGGGTGATGATGAGTCCAAGGATGATTCTTCTGAAAACAAGGGGGCTGATGAAAAATCTGACAAGGGCGGAAAGGATGCCTTAAAAAAGGCAGATGAAAAGCCTATGGATAACCAGATGA